>JALSKP010000789.1 GCA_026988815.1 Myxococcales bacterium
ATTCCGCGTAAGTATAGAGATGACCGGGAGTCCTATATTTCGCTCGTCATTGACGAAATGATTCCCAAATTCGCGGAGCAGGGTTTGGCGGGATACTGCGATGTATTTTGTGACCGCGGGGCGTTTACAGCCGAGGAGTCCAGGAGAATTTTAGAAGCTGGAAAATCGGCGGGGATGATCGCTCGGATCCATGCAGATGAGTTATCCAATGCTGGTGCGGCGGCGCTTGCGGCCGAAATCGGTACAGCAAGTGCGGATCACCTTGAGTTTACGCCTAAAGAAATTTTTAAAGAATTGGCGGACGCGGACGTTGTCGGGGTTCTCATGCCAGCGGTCAATTTATTCTTGGGTACAACGGGGGCTCTGCCCGATGCTAGAGGATTGTTGAATGCGGGGGTAGAGATTGCGATCGCAACTGACTTTAATCCTGGGTCGGCGATGACCCAGAATTTGCCTTTGATGCTAACCTTGGGGTGTACCTTGTACAAGATGACCCCCGGGGAGGTTCTTCGTTCCGTCAGTGTAGGGGCAGCAAAAGCGTTAAGGCGGGATGATATTGGAAGTGTAGAGATCGGAAAGCGCGCAAACTTGGTAATGATGCGAGGAGCGAGTATGGCCAATATTCCCTACCATTTCGGACGCTCTCATCTGGATGCTGTAATTTACAATGGGGAGTTTGTTTATTGGACAGATATCGAAGATGAGTGAAGGTGTTTTAAATCATTAGGATTTAAGGGCGATCTTGAGGGTCTTGAGGAACAGCAATTTGTTTTGAGGTCTACAAAAAGGTTGTTTTGAGGTCTACAAAAAGGTTGACAGATTCTGTATTGACGTTCATAAGTCGAAACGAGTACGGTAGGCCAGTCTACCATCTAATTTAGTTCGCCGCGATTTCGTGGCATAGCAGAGTTTGAAAAAACCCAGGATTATCCATGAAAAGTACATTTAAATTGTTGGCACTTAGCCTTCTTGCAGCCGGTTTTCTTAGCGCGTGTCCCAAAGGCGAAGAGCCAAAGGAAGAGCCTAAGGAAGAAGAAGTAGTAAAGGAAGAAGTTAAGAAAGAAGAGCCCAAGGAAGAAGTTAAGAAAGAAGAGCCTAAGGAAGAGCCTGCAAAGGTAGATGAGGCGATGTACCTAAAAGCAGCTTTCGAAACGACGTGTGTTAAAGCTCACGTCAACGATGCAGAGAAATTGAAGGAAACTCTCACAGAAGTTTACGCACGTTATGGCTTCGACGAAGCTAAATTCGGCGCTGCTGAAAAATCAATGGCCGAGAACGCAAGCACCACTACAGCTCTTAAAGAGAAGATGAAGCTTTGTACGAAAGAGATTGCCGGTCAATTGAAAGAAAAATCTTCAGAAGATCTTCTTAAGACTGAAGTTAAGAAGGACGAAAAAGATCCAAAGAAAGATCCAACGGGCGATCATAACCATACGCCAAAAACCAATTTGGCAGGAAAGTACAAAAGTGCTGTAAATGCAGTCGGATTTTCTGGAGCTAAAATCGGTCTTACTGTAAAGAAAGACAACTCTGTTCTTTGTAGCTTCAAAGGCAAGCGTGAAGGCAAGCTCTTCAGCTACGTTCTTCGCGGTAAAATTCAGAAGAACGGTTCTTTCTCTGCAAATAAGAAGGGCGTGAAAATTTCTGGTTCAATTAAGAAGGGAACTGCAAGCGGAAGCTTGAGTGGGTCTATCAACAAGAAAGCATTCAAGGCGCGTTTCAACGCTAAAAAGTAGTCCTTAGACTCTACTTTCACACTCAGCCGGGTTTCCCGGTTTTTTTTGTTTTTGCGCTTATCAATTAAGTTGTCGCTTGGACGGTTTGTGGTATGGTGCCTCAAATCTCAATGGAGCTAATATGCGATTTTGCACCACTTGTGGTCGAAATTTTGAGGGCGATCTTCCAGAGTGTCCTCACGATGGCACCCCCCTATTTGATATGGGTGGGCCCACAAAAGAACCTCTACTGGCCGAAGCCTCTGAGCCTTGGGCGGCCACAAATCATTCTGAAGTCGAATTAGAATCGTCGGAGATTTCAGAGTTTGGTGTGGATGACTCAATGGAGTCCCGTAGTAAAGAATTTCCTAATCCTATCGTTGCTGCAGAAGCCACGCTTGCAGATCTAGAGGATGATAGTGCCGACCCAGGCGAGTTTCCTGTCGATCTTGAATCCGCGCTCTTTGACGATGAACCCGAATCGGAATCCTCAATGGATATCGCCTCAGGTATTGATGATATTCTCGGTGAAGATGGAAGCGATGAATTCGCCTCTAAAGCCGTGAAAATCGAGGAAAAAGAAGAGCCTATTCTTGATGATGCGCTCAAGCCCATTCAAGCTGCCAAACCTGAAGGCGGAGGGAAAATTCTCCCAATTCTTCTCGTTTTGCTCATTCTTGGTGCGGCTGGTTTCTATTTCGTGGGTGGTGGAAAAGAGATGTTATCTCGATCCGAAACACCTGTTAAAAAGAAGGCCCTTCAGAAAAAGGTAAAGGTCGTGAAGCCAAAGGTTATCAAGAAAGAGATTCCTAAGCCGCCTATCGAAGAACCAAAAATAGATGAGAAAAAAGAAGAGGCGCTTAAACCCGCTGAAGGTTCTGAAAACACCGATACAAAAAATACAGATACAAAAACGACCGAGAAAAAGGTTGAGAAAGTTGAAGCTGTTAAAAAAACAGGTAAGAAAAAAACGCCTAAAAAAGCTGTAAAGGTCGAAAAGAAGAAGGTGGTGAAAAAGATCGAAAAGAAAACGATCAAGAAAAAACCTCCCGTGAAGAAAGAGCTCAAAAAGAAAGTCATCGAGAAAAAAGAACTTAAAGAAAAGATCGATGATCCTGAAGAACTTCTTCGCAAAGAACTGGAAGCGATGGAAGGCGGTTGATGTTGTCGCCGATATAAAAACGGCGAACGCTACAATCCTACCTTAAATCATCTCTATCAAGAGAAGGTGAAACTACTCCTCCAGAAAAAAAGTACTTGATGTCTTTTTCAACATTTCATCCATCAGAAATTTCCAGGTCGAATAACTCCCCATCCATTCCTTGAGCAACTTTGCCCTTGAGGCTTTCGCATAAATTCGAGCAGATCGACCTTGCAATACATCGCCTCTAGAATTTATCGCGATCTTCGTCTCGCCTAAATCGATAATCATCGGCCAACCTTTATTGGACCAACGCGAGGCCTTGCGGCCTGAAAGATCTGCAATAATATTGCTTGCAGCAAGTCGTCCTTGTGCGACCGCACAATGTGCATTCATCGTTATCGGCTGTTCATCCACTGCGTCTCCAACAATATACAATTCTCGATAATCGAGGTGACGCAAAGACGCGTCACATACACGATCGCGTTTTTCGTCTAGAAAAGAAATACGTTGAACGCCCCCACACCAAAAAAGATTTTCTGAATCGAGGGTCTCACCATTATCGAAAAGCAGACCCTTCTCGTTAAAGTTTTCAACTTTTAGCTTTAGCCGAAGGTCTACGCCAAGACGCTCAAGTTCCATTCCCGCGATAGGGGACAGGTCGGGAAACTCGGTGAGGACACGATCGTCGGCGTCGACAAGTATGACGCTCACGTGTTTTCTTAGCTCCGAACTGTACTCGCTCAGATAGCGGTTTTTTAAGGCGACCGTTAGCTTTGCCGCCAAAGTGATTCCTGTTGGTCCGGCACCGATGACGACGAAGGTGCAGAGTGCTTCGATGGCGCTCTCGCCCTTTTCGAGCATCTCGTTGGCGCGCGTTAAAGATGCGATGACCCGTTCTTGGACGTCCAAAAAGTCGCTCGCTTTTTTACAACCTATCACATGTGAGTTTGGCTCCAATCCTCGCCAGTCAAGTTGGGTTCCAGTTGCTTGAATCGCGAAATCATAGTCGAGCTGGGCGCCGCTTTCTAGCGAGATAGATTTTTCAAGTGGGTGGATGCTACTCACCCGATCGATCTCAATTTTGATGGGCGCCGAAACCAGCTTAGAGAGATGTGTGGTGATTTGGGCGATCTTTTCATCACCTGTGGCAATGTTAGTGAGATTCGGCGAGGCAACGAAATGGGAGCGCTCGGAAACCAAAGTGATCTCTAAACGTTTCATGCCTACCAGGCGTTTTTTTAAGGTTCTTGCCGCAGCAATACCGGAGAATCCCCCACCGATGATGACAATTTTTCGCATGCGCGAAGGATACCATAGAGAGTTCTGCAGGGCATCGGCAAATATTTATTTTGAGGGCGAAAGTTCAACTATTTCTTTCACGAATCGTATTTAAGCACGTGTTCTTTGGGGATCTTCTAACTTACCGCACGTCTATATGTAGAAAGGGATGGAAATAAAACCACAACATATAGTGGTTTTATGTTGACTTCGAATCTACGCCACGTATGTTGGGTTTCTGGCTGCTGAGCCGGGAAAACAAATTTATTATAAAGCGCGAAAAAATCGAATAGACGAATTTTCGGGTTTTTGTGTGCGCGATTTCAGCGAAATTCGCGCCTTTTACAACTTAGCTTCGGAAATGAATCCGGAGATACTCCAAGGAAGGACCGACGATGGCAACAACGATCGATACGACAGTTACGGAAGATGATTTATCACAAAACACGAAGCGCCTTAGAAAGTTCTCTGGAACCAATCGCGGGTTAGAAATTCAACGCTATTTTTCTACTGAAGGCGTTCACCCTTTCGACGAAGTTAAATGGGAAATTCGAGATGCATCGATTGGCGACGCGAAAGGCAATCTTGTTTTCGAACAAAAAGATGTTGAGATTCCAAGTGCGTGGTCTTTAACGGCAACCAATGTTGTGGTTTCTAAGTATTTTCGTGGAAAGCTTGGCGGCCCAGGTCGCGAAAAAAGCGTACGCCAGCTCATTAATCGTGTCGTGGATACGATTAGCGATTGGGGAATTGCCCAAGGTTATTTTGTAACAAAGAAAGACGGCGAGGTTTTTCGCGCTGAAATGAAGCATCTTGTCGTGAATCAGAAAGTAGCATTCAATAGCCCGGTCTGGTTCAATGTTGGTGTTGAGGAGCGTCCTCAAGCGTCGGCGTGTTTCATAAACTCGGTGGATGACACAATGGAATCCATTCTCGGGTTGGCAAAGACCGAAGGCATGTTGTTCAAATGGGGATCTGGCGCTGGCTCAAATCTTTCAACCATTCGATCAAGCCGTGAATTTTTAAGCAAAGGCGGAACCGCATCCGGTCCGGTTTCCTTTATGAAAGGCTACGATGCTTTTGCGGGCGTTATCAAGTCAGGCGGGAAAACCCGTCGCGCCGCCAAGATGGTGATTCTTGATGTTCAACATCCCGACATCGTCGAGTTTATTAACTGCAAGTCACTCGAAGAACAAAAAGCCTGGGCGTTGATTGATGCGGGTTACGATGGTGGATTCAACGTTCCTGGAGGCGCCTATGATTCTGTATTTTTTCAGAATGCAAATCACTCGATTCGTGTAAGCGACGCGTTTATGCAATCCGTTGTCGATGATGGTACGTGGACGACCACCGGTATTGTCGACGGACTCCCGGTCGAGACTTTCAACGCTCGCGACTTGATGCAGCAAATTGCTGAGGCTACTCATCTTTGTGGCGATCCTGGAATGCAATACGATACGACCATCAACGATTGGCATACCTGTCCAAATACAGACCGCATCCACGCCTCAAATCCTTGTTCAGAATACATGTTCTTAAATGACTCGGCCTGCAATCTCGCGAGCCTAAATTTGATGAAGTTTCGTGATGAAGCCGGCGAGTTTGACGCCCAAGCCTTCCGTGCGGCGGTGCGTTTGACGATTACGGCTCAAGAAATTCTTGTGGATAACGCGAGTTACCCAACGCCAAAAATCGAGAAAAACTCTCATGCCTTTCGTCCCCTTGGATTGGGATACGCAAATCTCGGCGCCCTTTTGATGGCCAAAGGATTGCCTTACGATTCCAAAGAAGGACACGCTTTTGCTGGTGCGATAACGTCAATTATGTGTGGGGAAGCTTATGCTCAATCGGCTCGCTTGGCAGAAACGGTCGGACCCTTCTCCGAATATGCACTCAATGAAAAGCCGATGTTGAAGGTGGTGGAAAACCACGGAAAAGAAGTCGACAATATTCCAAAATACTTCGCAGGAATCCAAGACTCGCCGCTATTCGCGACGGCAAAAGAGACGTGGGCTGATGCTTTCGAACTCGGCCAAAAGTTCGGATTTAGAAATGCTCAGGTTACCGTACTCGCGCCGACCGGCACGATCGGTTTTATGATGGATTGTGATACCACCGGGATTGAGCCTGACATTGCGCTCATCAAATACAAGAAACTTGTGGGCGGCGGATTCTTTAAAATCGTTAATCAAACCGTACCCGAGGCCCTTCTGAATCTTGGGTACTCAGAATCACAGAAAAAAGAAATCGTTGATTTCTTGATGGATAACGACACGATTGAGGGCGCGCCTCACCTTAAAGATGAGCACCTTCCAGTCTTTGATTGCGCATTCAAACCCTCGAAAGGAACACGAAGCATTGAACCGATGGGACATGCTCGA
>JALSKP010000790.1 GCA_026988815.1 Myxococcales bacterium
AGGAAGGCATCGGCGACGCAGGTATTCTAGACGCAACCCTTGTGATTTCTTATTTTAATTTCGTAAACAGAATGGTGTTAGGTCTGGGGGTTAGTCTGGAGGCAGACAAGGGAAAAGACTATCGCTACTGATTTTCCGCGCTAAATTCGAGCGAAATATTAGCCTCACCGCTATCGGAATATTTTAGTAGATCGTTTCCGCAGCTCATTAATATTTTTCCCGAGTCATCAATAATTTGGCATGCCACAACTTGGCTACATCAGCGCCACAACCGAGGGAGAATAAGAACATTATCAATAGTATTTTTTCATCAGAGTATCCTAGTCGAGTTGGTACAAAGTAGTAGCAAAAAATACCAAAAAAAGTCCTGCTTCAGGTGCCATTTTCGACATAATGATGAAATATTTCGGCCCAAAAGCGGACATCTTTGACCTCAATAATGTCGGCTGAGGAACAGCTACCGTTTCGCAAGTTAGGACCCAAAGCGTGCCGCGATTCCTTTTCTTGAATAAAAGAGCATAAGAATCCCGAATAAAATAGGTAAACTCGACAACCATTGCCCCATCGTAAAAAAGGCGTCAGGGTCGATGGTTTGATACTCTTTCCAAAACTCGACGACAAAACGACCGACGCCATAAGACAGCCAAGCAATCCCGGTGAGAAGCCCAATTGGACGATCCTTGCCTGCTTTGTGATAATGTCTCTCGACGAGCAAAAGAGCGGCGAAAATAGAAAATCCAAGGAGAGCTTCATAAATTTGGGTAGGATGACGAAGGGGAATCTGCGCTTTACCATAATCGTAAATAGGAAACCTAAATCCCCAACTACCATCGGTAAGACGTCCCACAACCTCTGAGTTAAAGAGATTGCCAATACGAACTGCTCCCGCCCCCATAGCTGTCGGAAAAGTCATACGATCAAGGATGTCGATAAAAGATGTTTTTCGAATTCTCGAAAATAGGAAAAGCAAAATGAAAAGCAACGCCAAGGATCCGTGGCTGGCCATTCCACCACGCTTGAGTCTGAAAAGGATGAAAGGATCCGTTAAAAAAAGCTGCGTCTCGTAAAACAAAAAATGGCCAAGTCGCCCACCAAACCAGACGCCAAAAAAACTAAGCCCAATGAGCCAAGTGGTATCGCGTTCTTCGCCCCCACCTCGATTCACCTGCCAATCAATGAGCTGCCATCCGATGAGAAAACAGAGCGCATAAATAAGTCCGTAGATCCGAAGCGGGTACCCGAGAAAATGTAAAGTTGGAGCGAAGTCCCAGGTGTATTTAAACATGGAAAAGGATGTCAAAGGTCAGGTCGGAAAAAATCATTTCGGCGAGGATTCATATCCAGGTGGGAGCTTTTCCCAATCGCTTCTACCACATGGACATTTTCCAAGATCCATGGGAATTTTTTCGATCTGGGTCCCTTTTTCTTTAACTGTCAGGTCATCAACTTTTTTCGCTGTCCCGCAGGCCGTCGCAAAGAGGAAAAGAAACAAAAAGAATTTTATTGGCATTTGGCGTCTCCGCTTCGATCGATTCCGAAGAAAGGATGGATACAATAATCGAGGCTAAAGGGGTCTGGTAAACGTTTGTAGCGTGTCGAAAAAATAAACGCAGGATCAAGAAACCATTGCCCGTGATTTTGTTGCGCGGGTGCGGGAAGCCATCGAAAGGGGAGCTTTCCGAAATTATCAATATCATCAGAGGAAAGACTATTGGGAACGGCGATGACGGTTCCCGTCGCCGCACTTCCGGGTCGCATCATACCCGCAGGTTTGTAGGTACCTCGAGAAGAAAAGAGGGACTCCGGTCCGACGAAGGAACGTTTTGACCAGATACCTTCGACGAGACTGACCAGGCCATAGGTCATTTCTTTATACCCCGCTGCGTTGTCACTCGCTTGGGTATAATCTTGGGCCACACCAGCACGCAAAACCAAGCCCTTGCTAGTATCATCGTTCATAAACTCGCCGCGATTATGGCGACAGGCAATCGGAAGCTGGGGTCCTTCTTGAAAAAAGTTACAGGGTTCATGGGTGCCTGGTGTTATAAAAAGCGGATAGTGATCTTCCTCTTGATTTGCCTTCGGAAAAGAACGCATAAAAGGAGGCGGGTTTACTACTCCAACGTTAGAGTCATCAGGTTTGTAGCTGATGATGGAATCTGTTCCGCTCTGCTGAATTTTTAAACCTTCGGCGAAAAGAAGTTTTTTCGATGCTTTGTCTACGACAGAAATATAACCGGTTGTTGAATGTTCATTTCTTTTATCTCCATTTTTGAAAACGGGATAATAAAGCATGTAGAAAATGAAAATTGTCGATTCGGTGGTGATGACATTGTAATAAATTGCAGCTTTGGAATTCAAATTCGGATTGAGTGCAGACTCCAAATTATCGGATGCATTTTGATTTCCATCGAATTCGATGGTCGTTGGAATATCGATATTTCGTAAACCTGCAGACAATGTTCCCAGCGATTGGTAGATCGTGGGTGCGTATTTTTCGGCCAAGGCGCGGATCGCGGGATCTTCTTCAAATTTGGTAATGAAAGAGGATGAGGTTCGTTCAAGTTGGTTGAAACCAATGTCACGTACGAACTCGCTGAGCACAATTCTGTATCCTGTCGCGGGTTTAAGCTCGTTGGTTGGTTTGAGAATAACCGTCGTAGAACCGGGCGTAAAAGTGAGCGTTGTTTCCACCACCCTGTCTGAGGAATCCAATAATTGAATATTTGATTTGCTCACCGTAGGAGGATGGAGGGTTTCAGAAAAGGTAATGGTCACTGTCACATCTAAGGCGGTATTGGTGGATCCATTGGGGGGATCGATGGAAAGAACAGTCGGGGGAATGACATCTGTTGATCCATCGAACATGGATACATCGGGATCGTTTTTTGACCCTTGATCCAAGGTTCCCATGTCCGCGTCGCCCGGAATTTTTGAACATTTTTCGGCAATACATTGAAATCCTGTTGGACAACTCGGCTTACCTACCTCGCATTCGGTTTGTGTAATCTCGATACAAATTTTTTCTCTGCACACGAGTCCTGGATCGCATTCGGCGTCCACCACGCATGTTGTTTCTGCAGCCTCTTCGCTCGAACAACCCCATATAAAAAAGAATAAGATAATATATTTAGACATCGCGAACCTCTTATACGAATGGCCCACCCTACCTCAACCAAGCGTGAGTTGCACGCCGATGGCTGTGAAATTGAGTTGTTATTTTTGAGCAACAAGCCTGATAACTTTCGCCTTTCCTTGGTGAAAGCCTTCATCAAGAGAAATGTCCTTTTCTTCGAGAATAGAAATTTTTGCCCAATTTGAAAGTGCGAGAACCTCTTTCATTTCCGCCACGGTGTAGAGTACCTCCGTACTTTTCGGGCCAAATTTCGCAATTTTTTCGTTTCCTTCAGCAAACACTTCAACAATGAGACGACCTCCCGGTTTAAGCGCTTCGTAAGATTTCTGGATCCCTTTTTTCATAAGATCTATGGGAACATGGAGAAAAACCACAGCGACCACATCGTATTGCTCTTTCTCTAGATTGGGTTTTGTAAAATCCCCAACCCAGTAGTTAATCGATGTTCCATGCTTGAGCGCAAGTTTATCGGCTTTCTCTTTCCCGACTGAACTCAAATCGTAGGCATCGACTTTCCATCCAAGTTTGGCTGCAAATACTGCGTTTCTCCCCTCCCCTTCACCTGGCAGAAGAATCTTTCCCGCCTCCAGATCCTTGAGTTGTTCTTTTAGAAAAACGTTGGGTTTAATACCAAAAACAAAGACCTCTTTATCATAGGCTTTGTTCCAAAATTCCCCTTTGGAAGGGTCTAGTTTCTGTGAGCTGGGTGCGCTTTGCGGCACCTCTTTCACTTCGCTTTTCTTTTTTTCTTGGGTCTGCGTTCCGCCACAAGAAAAGGAAAACGTGAGAATGCATAACAGGAGTAGTCTGGTCATGTTCTACCTAATCGTATCGAAGTCCCTCAACAGGACTCCATTTTGAAGCCCACCACGATGGTCCGATCGTGGCGAGAAAACTAATAAATGTTGCGACCAATCCAATGATCAAAAATTCCATCGGGACGATTCTTACGGGAAGGTAATCGATCATATAAATTTCTGGGTCGAGTCCAACATCCACATGTTTGACCGTGATTGCAACTAAGTAGCCACCAAGGAGTCCCGTGAGCGTTCCGACGGCACCAATGACCAATCCCTCGATCATGAAAACCATCATCACGCCCGCTCGCCCGGCACCCATGCTTTTAAGAATCGCGATTTCTTTTTGTTTATCCAAAACGATCATGATGAGAATGCAAACAATGTTAAAACTTGCCACAAGCACGATGAAACAAAATAGGACAGCTAGAACAAGGCGTTGTAAACCCAGACTCGTAAAAAGATTATGATTGAGTTCTCGCCAATCTAGTATTCTGAATCGACCGGGAGGAAGAACTATTTTCGCCGCTCTAGAGATCGGAGCGATGGCAAAGACATCTTCAACCCTCACATCAAGGCCGGTTATCATATCGCCTTGATTGAAAAAATCTTGAAGCGCGCGGTAGTCAACGATAACCAGGCGACTGTCATATTCGTGAAATCCACAACTAAAGATTCCGACAACTTTAAAGCGATTGGTGGAGGGGCGATGTTGTTCCCGCGACCAGCGTTCGGGATCAAGACTTTCGAGCGGTGATGTTACGCTCATGAAATCGCCGACCTCAAGCTGTAGTTTCTCGGCAAGTGTTTTACCAAGAATAATGTTGGGCGTTTTTTGAACGCCATCCACGGGAAAGCGTTCGAAAGGAAGTTTATCCACCACACTTGCGTCGGGTAGATAATTTGGAATATCACTCACGGATCGAATATGTTCAATATCAACGCCTTTGATTAAAACACCGGATGTGTTTTTTTTATGGGAGGCGATCATTTCGTGAAGAATAAAAGGATTGGTCGCTTTGACACCCTCAATGGATTCGATTCGTTTCTGCATTTCTCGGTAATCGCGAAAGTCGATACCAAACTTGATGATGAGCATATGACTATTGATGCCCAGCACCCGGTCGCGAAACGCTTCTTCGAAACCGCCCGTGATGGCAACGACGGAGGTCAGCGCCATGACGCCCAAAAACACACCAATAATTGCGATAATAGTAATGGTAGAAAGGAAATCTTGACCTCGATTTCTTAAGTGACGAAGCGCAATAAATAATTCGTATCTCACAAGATCTCGTTGTTAAATTGGATTAGTCCGGAGGTCAAACGAAGCGATATCGGGTTCTATTCCAAGTCGCAAGTGATAAGCAAAAAAAAACGGAAACGTGATGTTTCCGATTCAAAAGAGATTCTCTGGGGTTATTTTCCGCCTCGAAGTCCTCCACCAGCGAAGGATCTATTTCCGACGGATCCTCCACGTGAGGATCGTCCGTATCCGCGGTAGCCATAGTACATAATGTACATATCGCCCCCCTTACGATTATAGGTCTGTTTTCTATTCGAATCGGGGCTATCGTCTGGCGATGTAGCGAAGGCAATGCCAACCGTTCCGGCGAATATTAAGAAACAAACCACAAGTAATGTAATCGTATTGTTTAGCATATTGGGTCCTGCTCATTCGTTAGGGGCCAAGAGACCTCGTTAAGGTGCCATTTTGCGGCTTAAAAAACAAGGACTGATTGGATCAGTTCCATTTTCTCCAATCTTTCCGAAAGTGTTCAACAATGACAGGCCTAATCATCGTATTAGGCGTCAAACCTGGAGGAGGTCGTAAGTCCGGCGGGAAATCGAAAAGCGCAGCTTCGGTTTTTGACTCGTGAAACTTCCCGGTATGGGTGGTGTAGGGTTCTTGAATCTTATTCTGAGCGCAAAGCGCAAATCCCCATTCTCCGAAGGAGGGAACATTGACGTGATAGGGACGAACCTTCCAACCGGCTGTTTCCAAAGTTTTTACGGAGGTCCAAAAGGTTGATCTACCGAAAAACGGACTGCCGATTTGGGCGACCAAAAGGCCCGTGGGTTTTAGTAGTTTTTTCAAATTTTTGTAAAACGCGACCGAGTAGAGTTTGGCCAAGGAGGCATCGTGAGGATCGGGCAAATCAGCAATAATGAAATCGTACTGGTTTCTCAGTGCTAGTGTCTGGGTACGGGTTTTAACCCACGTGAAGGCATCATCGTGAATGACATTGACCGGCGTTTCCTGGAATGCGTTTTTGTTCAATTCCGACAAGGTCAAATCGCTTTTCGCAATATCGACTACGCCGGGGTCAAGATCGATCAGCTCGATCGACTCAATCGAGGGATATTGCATAAGTTCACGCAGAGCTAGGCCATCCCCTCCCCCAAGAATGAGGACTTTTTTCATGTTCGGTAAACGTGTGGCGCCAGGATGAACCAAGGATTCATGATATCGATATTCGTCAGCGGAAGAAAATTGTAGGGACCCATCCAAATACATACGAACATCCTTTGCGTGTTGTGTGACCACAATGCGTTGATATTTCGTCTGATGAAATCGAACAATATGATCTTCGTAAAGTTCCTTCTCAATCTGGCGTTCGATGGGATTGGTGAATGTGGAAAACGCAATCAAACCCATCGTAACGATCGTCGCAAATATCATCAGTGCCCGCGGTCGCTTCAGTTTATGTCGGAACGCATAAATGGTCCCCAAGGCGATAAGTGAATTCCCGGCACCAATGACAAAAGAAGAACCAATCAAGCCCATCGTGGGTAGTAGAATGAGGGGGAAGGATATTCCGCCCACCAAAGCTCCCAAATAGTCGAAGCCCATAAGTTGTCCGACCGTCACACGAAGATTTTGTCGATAGTCCTCAAAGATGCGGATCAATATCGGTATTTCCAAGCCAATCAAGGTTCCGGTGCTGATGATGACCGCGAAACGGCCCACTTCAAATGCGCTTCCTCTTGCGTAAAGTTGAAAGAGGATAAACGAGGCCAGACCACCTATGAGGCCTAGAAGGATTTCGGTGAGAACAAACCAATCGATAAGATTCTTTTTAACCCTCGTAGAAAGGAAGGAGCCCAGACCATAAGCAGACATTGAGAGCCCAATTGTGAGCGAGAATTGAAAGGTGCTATTTCCTTTCAAATAGGTGCTCACCGTCCCTATGATCAGCTGATAGACAATACCGCAGGTCGCGACTGCTCCCACACAGGCGGCCAAAATAATAATTGCTTTTCTTGGAGAAATTTCTTTTTGCAAGAGGGCTGTCCTC
>JALSKP010000791.1 GCA_026988815.1 Myxococcales bacterium
GCCGCAGTTTCAACACCATCAAGGGTTCCACAATCGAACTCACGAATCACGCAATCATTGGCAACATCGACCAAACGACGCGTCAAATAACCAGAGTTAGCGGTTTTCAATGCGGTATCGGCAAGTCCCTTTCTCGCACCGTGAGTAGATGTGAAGTATTCCAGAACCGTTAGACCCTCACGGAAATTGGCGAGAATCGGTGCTTCGATAATTTCGCCCGAGGGCTTTGCCATCAAACCACGCATTCCAGAAAGCTGGCGCATCTGCTGGGCAGAACCACGCGCTCCAGAATCGGCCATGATATAAACCGAGTTGAAGGATTTATCAGTGAGTGTTTCACCATTGGGTCCAACATAATCAAAGTTGGAAATACCTTCGTTCATTTTATCGGCAACCTTTTTAGTCGCCTTACCCCATGCATCTACTACTTTATTGTAACGCTCACCGCCGGTGATGAAACCTTCAATGTATTGGGTCTGAATTTGGGCAACTTCTTCCTTCGTTGTAGCGATGATGTCCCATTTCTCAGGAGGAATGGCCATATCACCGATACAAATTGAGATTCCGGCTTTGGTTGAATACTCATAACCAATCGTACGAATAGCATCGGCCAAAAGGACAGTTGCTTTGTTTCCAACATGACGAAAACAGAAATCGATCAAGTTACCCAGCGTTTTTTTGCTCATGATCTTGTTAACATGCTTGAACTCAATGCCTTCTGGAATGACTTCGTAGAAGAGAACACGTCCACATGTTGTATCGACCAATTCGCCGTCTACTCTTACTTTGATAGCCGCTTGAAGATCGACCTTACCGTTATCGTAGGCCATGCGTACTTCTGCAAAACTTGAGAAGACACCGCGCATCGGCACGCCTTCCTTTGGTTCCTCGAATGATCCCAAAACGAAAGGACGTTCACGGGTCATATAATAACAACCAAGTACAATATCCTGCGTAGGTCCGATAACCGGTGCGCCGTTTGAAGGCGAAAGAATATTATTCGTACTCAGGAGAAGAACACGTACTTCCATTTGCGCTTCCAAAGAAAGCGGAACGTGGACGGCCATCTGATCCCCATCGAAATCGGCGTTATAGGCCGAGCAAACGAGAGGGTGTAATTGAATGGCTTTACCTTCAACCAAAACGGGCTCAAAGGCTTGGATTCCAAGTCTGTGAAGTGTGGGTGCACGGTTGAGCATGACAGGATGCTCTTTAATCACTTCATCGAGAATATCCCAAACAATTTCGCCTTTTTTCTCCACCATTTTTTTGGCGGATTTGATCGTATAAACATGCTCTCGTTGGGTTAGCTTCTCGTAAATGAAAGGCTTGAAGAGTTCGAGTGCCATTTTCTTTGGAAGGCCACACTGATGTAATTTAAGTGCGGGACCAACAACGATAACCGAACGTCCACTATAATCGACACGTTTACCGAGCAAATTTTGACGGAAACGTCCCTGCTTTCCTTTGATCATATCGGAAAGCGATTTAAGCGGACGTCTATTGGCACCATGAATGGTCTTACCACGACGACCGTTGTCAAAAAGAGCATCGACGGCTTCCTGAAGCATGCGACGCTCATTACGAAGAATGATATCGGGTGCTTGGATAGCCAGCAATTTATTCAAACGGTTGTTACGGTTGATCACCCGACGGTAGAGATCGTTGAGATCGGAGGTTGCAAAACGACCACCTTCAAGCGGAACAAGCGGACGTAAATCTGGAGGAAGGACGGGAATAACATCAAGAATGAGCCATTCAGGATCGTTTCCTGAATCGCGTACAGCTTCAACGATACGAAGGCGTTTTGCAATCTTTTTTCGTTTTGCAGCACTTGAGGCTTCCTTCATTTCAGCGCGAAGTTCCATGGACTCTTTATGAACATCAAGTTCGGCTAACATTTCACGGATCGCTACCGCGCCCATACTAGCGGTAAAGACGTCGCCGTACTCAAGAAGATATTGATTGTACTTTTTCTCGGACAAAACCTCACCTTTTTGAAGAGGTGTCATGCCTGGCTCGGTCACAATAAATGCCACACAATAGAGCACTTTTTCGATATCCTTAAGACGGATATCAAGCAGGTTACCAATCCGAGAAGGAAGGCTTTTGAGAAACCAAATATGGGCAACTGGCGTTGCAAGATTGATGTGTCCCAATCGTTCACGACGAACTTTAGCTTGGATAACTTCAACACCACATTTCTCGCAGACGACGCCACGATGTTTCATGCGTTTATATTTTCCGCATTTACATTCGAAATCTTTAACGGGTCCAAAAATCTTCGAACAAAAGAGTCCGTCGGGTTCTGGCTTAAAGGTACGATAGTTAATCGTTTCTGGCTTTTTAACTTCGCCGTGGCTCCACTCCCGAATTTTTTCGGGTGCAGCGATTCCAATACGAATCGAGGAGAAGCTAAGCGGATCTTTTGTCTTTTCGATAAAACTGAAGAGGTTCTTCATATTATTTCATCCTTTGTATTTCTTTTCAAAAAATTATTTCGAAACGTTTAATGCACTATGTGCTTGTTAACCAACATCTTCTAAGAGTTCTACATTCAGACAAAGTGCATGAAGCTCTTTGATCAAAACGTTAAAACTCTCTGGTAGTCCCGGATCCAATTCGAATTCACCTTTTACAATGGATTCATAAATCCGAGTTCTTCCTTGAACATCATCTGATTTGACAGTCAAAAACTCTTGGAGCGTGAACGCGGCACCGTATGCCTCGATCGCCCAAACTTCCATCTCACCGAGTCGTTGACCACCGAATTGCGCTTTACCGCCGAGTGGCTGTTGGGTCACCAAGCTGTATGGACCAATGGATCTTGCATGAATTTTGTTATCCACAAGATGGTGGAGTTTCAAAACATACATAACTCCAACGGTCACATCATTGATGAACATCTCGCCAGTACGACCGTCAAAAAGAATCGATTGACCGGTTGTGTTCATCCCTGCGTTTTCCAACAATTCACGAATAGAATCCTCGGAAGCACTATCAAAAACAGGCGTCGCAACGTGAATACCACGCTTGGTGGTCTTTGCGAAATCACGGAGTCCTTTTTCGTCAAGACTATCGATCAATTCTATGTATTCGGGTGTGCCGAAGGCCAATTTGAGATTCTTGCGGATCGCCTCCTCGCTGCCCGCTTTCTCAAGAAGAGCACCGATTTTTAGGCCCATATTTTTAGCTGCCCAACCGAGATGGGTTTCCAAAACCTGACCCACGTTCATACGACTCGGAACACCAAGAGGGTTCAAGAGCATGTCAACTGTTGTGCCGTCTTCAAGGAATGGCATATCTTCTTCGGGAAGGATGCGGCTGATCACCCCTTTATTACCGTGACGACCGGCCATTTTATCGCCGACCTGAATCTTACGTTTAATCGCAACGTAGACCTTGACCATTTTAATAACGCCGGGAGAAAGCTCATCGCCTCTGCGAATCTTCTCGATACGATTACCGTAACTTACACGCGCTTCGAGAACTTCATCTTCTACCAAACCGAGGAGCTCCATTGTCTTATCGTCAATGGCATCATTAACTTCGATATCCCCCCAATAACGCTTGGGAATCTCGCCCATATTTTCAATGGTGAGCTCGGTACCTTTCTTAATCAGAACAGTATCACCGTCATCTAAAAGGTCATCGTTGATCTTTTCTCCAACGAACATATCGGACAATTTACGATAGGCCGCTTCACGTAAAATACGAATTTCATCATTTTGATCTTTCAGAAGTTTTGCTTCTTCAAGGTCTTCGATCTGTTTGGTTCTCGTATCCTTTAGCACATCTTCACGTTGGAAGACGCGGGCAGAAATCACAGTCCCTCTTGCTCCTGGAGGCATTTTCAAGGAAGAATCGCGGACATCGCCTGCTTTCTCACCGAAGATAGCTCGAAGAAGTTTTTCTTCCGGAGAAGGCGTGGATTCACTCTTGGGCGTAATTTTACCAACGAGAATATCGAGGGGTCCAACCTCAGCGCCAATACGAACAATACCCGATTCATCAAGATCGGCTAACGCTTCTTCTCCAACATTGGGAATATCCACCGTAATTTCTTCGGCGCCCAATTTGGTTTCACGCGCCACACATTCAAATTCTTCAATATGAATAGAAGTGTAAATATCGTCCTTCACAAGACGTTCATTAATGAGAATGGAATCCTCGAAGTTGTAACCGCCCCAAGGCATGAATGCCACGGTGATGTTACGACCCAAGGCCAATTCACCACGCTGAGTGGATGGACCATCGGCGATAATTTCATTCACATCGATACGATCGCCTACACTTACAATCGGTTTCTGATTGATACAGGTGGCTTGATTTGAACGCGAAAACTTAACCAACTTATAAATATCGGGTTTAACGAAAAGCTCGCCTTCAGCCGGGTCAGGTCGAACAACGATGCGTTCTGCATCGGCGACTTCGACAACACCTGCTCGTTTGGCAACAATAGTAACCCGTGAATCACGTGCGATAATTCGCTCGATACCGGTACCCACAAAAGGCGCATCGGTCTTCATCAAAGGCACCGCCTGACGCTGCATGTTCGCTCCCATGAGAGCACGGTTAGCATCATCGTTTTCTAGGAAAGGAATAAGCCCAGCACCGATACTCACGAGCTGATTTGGGCTCACATCCATAAGCGTAACCTCATCGATTGAAACCAAGGAGGTTTCTCCGTTCTTCCTCGCCGCAATAAGGTCGCCGGTAAGCGTGTCGCCCGTTCTCGGCGTTGTCGCCTGAGCGATAACGTTATTTTGTTCTTCAAGCGCTGAATAATAACGCACTTCGTCAGTCACTTTCTTGTCAACTACACGTCGATAAGGCGTCTCGATAAAGCCATATTTGTTAATTCTAGCAAAGGTAGAAAGAGAGGCGATCAGACCAATATTGGGTCCCTCAGGCGTTTCAATAGGACAGATACGGCCATAGTGGGTCAAGTGGACATCGCGGACTTCGAAGCCGGCACGATCACGCGTCAAACCGCCAGGTCCGAGGGCTGACAAGCGTCGTTTGTGTGTCACTTCGCTCAAAGGATTGGTTTGATCCATAAACTGAGAAAGCTGGGCTGAACCAAAGTATTCTTTGATAACCGCGTCAACGGGCTTGGCGTTAATCATTTCTTCAGGTGATGCTGTTTCCATATCACCGGAGGATTGCATTTTCTCTTTGATACCACGTTCCATACGGTAAAGACCGATGCGGTATTGGTTTTCAAGAAGCTCACCCACTGTACGTACGCGACGATTTCCAAGATGATCGATATCATCAACCGTTCCGCGTCCGTTTCTTAACTCTACGAGGTAACGCACAGCTTCAAGGATATCTTCTTCTCTCAACGTAGAAATAAACCATGGGTCAATTTCTTCTTGAACCTTGTCAATTTTGCTTTGAACATCCGCTTTTGCCTTTTCACTTTCCGCTTTATCTAGCTTGGCGAGTAGCTTACGTTTCTGCTCTTGGAGAGGCTCAATGATCTCTCGGTGAAATTTGTAATTCAATTTAAGACGACCAACAGGTCCAAGATCGTAACGATCAGGATTGAAAAACAAGTTATCAAATAGGTTCTGGGCTTGTTCTTCGGTCGGTGGATCACCGGGACGCATTCGCTGATAGATTTCAAGGATAGCGCGATCGGTGGTCTCGGTTTTATCTGCAATCAAAGTGTTACGAATAAAAGGCCCTGAAGAACGGTCATCGATGAACAACACGTTAACATCAGTGATACCGCGGAGCGCCATTTCTTCGATCATCTTCTCGGTAATCTCAGCATTAGTATCGACAATAATCTCGCCCGTTTCGAGATCGTAAAGATCTTCAGAGGCGACTTTTCCGACAAGATCCTCAAGTAAAACAGGAATGGTCTTCACTTGCGCTTTAGCCAAACGACGGAGGCTACCACGGGTGAAACGTTTATCTTTGGCGATGACAAGTTCCCCTTCTTCAAGAATATCAACGGATACGGTTTGTCCCTCAAGGGTTTCCAAATTAACATGTTTGAAGAACATGCCTTTCTTCATGAAAAAATGTTCGGTCTTATAAAAATAAGCAAGAAGCTCTTCGGTGGTGTATCCAAGCGCACGGAGAAGAATCGTTGCAGGCATTTTTAGCTTTCTATCAATTCGTACGTGCAAAATATCTTTGGCGTCAAATTCAAAATCTAGCCAAGAACCACGGTAAGGCGAAACGCGTCCAGAATATAAAAACTTTCCTGAAGAATGTTTCTTCCCATTATCGTGGTCAAAGAAAGCGCCGGGCGAACGATGGAGCTGACTCACAATAACACGCTCGGTGCCGTTAATGACGAAGGTTCCTTTTTCGGTCATCATCGGAATCTTACCAAAGAAAACGGTTTTCTCTTTTACATCTCTAAGAGATCGAGCTCCGGTTTCCTCATCTACGCTCCAAATTGATAACTGGACGTTAACATGAACGACACGCTCATAGGTATAACCTCGTGCGATACATTCTTTGATATCGTAGCTAGGATCTTCGAGATGATAACTCAAAAATTCTAAGGTCGAGATATTATTATAAGAATGAATAGGAAAAACGCTCCGAAAAACCCCTTGAAGGCCGTTCTCAGCCCTTTCGTGACTGGGAACGCTCGCTTGAAGAAAATCTTCGAAGGATCGTTTTTGAATCTCGATAAGATTGGGGATTTCAGCAATTTTTTCTACAGTTCCGTAATTTCTACGGGCACGGAAGTTCGACTTAATGGTGACAGCCATTCAAACGCTCCTGGTAAGATACGATAGCCTTCGTCCTATTCCACTATCTTAAAATACACATTGGGTACCTTCGCGCAGAGGCAAGGAACCCTTTTCGCTCACCACCGGTGGTGAACAACATGTCATTTAAGAAAGAGGAATAATCCTTGTGCTACATTCCAATTTTTGGCGACCTGGATAGCGTTTTTTCTTAATACGCTTCAAAATCCGGGCCAACGAAAAAGTCCAAAAATCGAGTCGGGAACCTAGTGTATCACTACGCTTATTGTCAAGCGTTTGCGGAAACATTTTTGAAATGTCACTTTGTCGACAAATACCCAAAAATCTTTCCAAAATCTAGGGCGGGGATAGAACGCCTACCTATCCCGTTTTGGGCCAAATTCGATAGGGAAAACAATGACGAGCGTCGACGTTGATACTGAACTCAAATTCCAATCTTCCTCGCAGATGATTTTCCTACGATCTGTCCAGCTTCTTTGTATCCGT
>JALSKP010000792.1 GCA_026988815.1 Myxococcales bacterium
ACGCCATCACGTCTTCAACCTTAGACGAAATTAGCATGGCCGATATTCGGATTCTCACCGATGAAACCATGACCGGGCCCAACCCTGTCGATCGGACGCAAGGCCAACTTCCCACGCATAAACTCAAGGAAGCCTTTTCTACCTCCCAACCCAATCTGCCGGGATCGCTGGAAGATTTTTTCCTATCGGTCAGAAGCGGAAAAGGGAAAGCAGTGATTGTTTCTGGAAATTTTGGAGGAGGAAGAACCTACCTTCCAGATCGACTTGTCGACGCTCTGGGATGGCGAGGAAATACGATGGCCTATTTGGCCAACCTTTCTCGAGACGATGCCTTCATCCCCCTGAGCACCTTAGGAAATGCACTCCGAAAAATTGCAGGTATTCAGAAAGGGCACGACTTTTCCCCATTTTTTAAAAAATGTGGATTGATGGAAGAAGAAAGAAAATTGCTCCAAAGTTTCCATTCCTTTTCTCATCGCACCCATTCGACCTTGCCCACCCTTTCGGCGGCGCAGCGCATCGAACGTTTGGGCGCTGCACTACTTAAAATATTTAGAACCTTGAGCACTCAGGGTCCACTGGTCATCGTATTCGACCAAATGGACAATATTGATATCGTCTCTCGTCAGGTGTTGCGCTTGGTTGTGGAAGGCATCAAAGATATGTCGTTGATGTTGGTCATGTTTTCATCCAAGCCCGACGCGACGCGAGAATGGTTTGACCGAGGCAACCCGGAGGCGTTAAAGAGCCTCCATGTTTCTGGAAACGAGGCACCGAACCTCAACGATCTTGCCGTACTTCCCCCTCTTCAAACGCGTATTTTATCCGTCATTGCCCTAAACGGTCGATGTATAGATCAAGGCGAAATCACACGAATTATTTCTCGCCATTCGAGTAAAGACGTGTTGCGCACCTTGAGAGAGCTCACCGATCTTTCCTATCTACGCATTCCTGAACCAGGCGTCTTTGCACCTGGTATCGCTTATTTGGAAACGTGGCCCTCGACGGTAAAAAGTAAAGCCACTCGGGAAGATGCAGAGACGATGACCCGATTTTCAATTTATCGGGATGAAAAAGGGGCGAAATTAAATCCAACCCTCATTCGTTTCTTGTTAAAATCCGGCGATCGAAATCAATTTTCGAAATTCGTCCAGCATTATATTTGGTGGCTTAAAAAAGAAGGCTGGACCGATATTGCGCTTTTGTTTTTTGATCACGCGTTATCGCTCTTAGCCGATTATGCCGAACCGACCGATAGTCTTATCATTTCGCTGCTCATCTCCCGCGCAGAGCTAGCCCTTGATATGTCTCGCATGAAAGAGACCCAAAGCGCACTGGAACCCATTAACGTGTTGACCCAAAATCGTCGCGATATACGGAACCAAATTCGAGGTATTTTGCTCTCCGGTCGACTCGCAATGAGAAAGGATGACCTGGAAGACGCAAAAGGATTTTTCGAACATGCTTTGGAAGCTGCAGACATCATAAAGGATGCAAGTTTACTTTCTGATGCTCTGGTCGCCTTTGCTGGATGGAAGCATAGATCTGGCCAACGGCTGCAAAGTAAATCTTTTATTCAACGCGCTTTACACATCAACCAGGAACTCAACGAAAAGATTTCCCCAACCCAACATGCTTATGCGCTCAATCTGGCGACCCGAATTTCGGCCGCAGAAGGGACCCATGGAATGGCCCAACAACACCTCCAAAATTTTGAAAGCATCGTTCATCGTCATCCTGAACCGCTCATTTTATGTCTGCATTTGTGGGCAAAAGCCGATTTAGCTTTTTCCCAAACCAACTACGAGGCCTCCTGCGAATATTTAAGAGAGGCCTTAAAGCTCACCGAAAGATTTGGATTAAAAGCCCTAGAAATCGATTTGTTAGGTCGTCAAAGTATGACCCTGTTAAAGTACAAACGTTTTGATCAGGTTTTTGAAGTTGCCGACACCTTGCTCAAAGCGGGTCAGGAGCATCAGGAAATGCGTTCGATTCAACTCGCCCGTTCCTGTCGTGCTGCTGCCAATTGTATGACAGCCCAGAACCCCGCGGCGATAAACGAACTCTTACTTGATTTACAACGGGCTCAAAAACGCGGCATTCCCAAAGATATTTACCAAAGCCATCAACTTCTTGAAGATTCATTCAACGCATTAGGAAAAGATGAACAAGGGGAAAAACATTTCAAGGCTGCTCAATTTTTATCTCAGAAATACAAATTTTCGCTACCTTTTGATAGACTCAGAAAGTGAAAAAGATATTGCCCTTAAATTCAGCAACTTGAGAAAATATGCATTCCCACGGGGACCGTGGGAACGAGAATAGGAAAAATTTATCCCGTAGGAACGAGAATTTAACGGCGATAAAGCAAACAAACTATTTTAGTATAGTCTTTACTTTTGGCTAAGGTCCGCAGATTTACACCAAGCGCTTTGCTTTCTTAAATCCTTTCCCCCCCTTAGCTTTGTTGAGCAAATGCCTTCAGATATGTTTGGCGATGGTACTTCGCAAGAGATCCAGATCAAAGGGTTTAAACAAGACGGGGGTTCCGAATGTATCCTCGTAGGGCCCAAAACGCTTGGCCTCTAATCGACCCCCGGTCATAAGAATAAAATGTCTCATCATCTCCAAGTGATTCATCTTAAGCTTATCCAAAAGATCGTATCCAGAGCACTCGGGCATCATTGCATCGCAAATAATCAGATCAATATCGCTAATTTCTTCGAGGGTGCTTAGACCTTCGAGCGCGCTATTCACATAGGTAATTCTATAGGTGGGTTGGAGCAGACGTTGCATCATCACGCCAATCTTCTCGTCATCGTCGATGACTAAAATATGGTGGTTTGCAACCGACAGATCAGAGGCTTCAATCGACGCCTCGGGAGCACGGGGCAAATGAATGATAAAGGTCGTTCCAACCCCTATCTTGGTTTCAAAACTAAGGTCTCCGCCCAATCGTTTCATGATGTTATAACAAATCGATAAGCCCAAACCAGTGCCCTCGCCAGCGGGTTTGGTTGTGAAAAAAGGATCAAAAATCTTCGCACGTATATTTTCAGGAATACCCGTTCCCGAATCTTCAATGCGAATACACACTTCCTCATCGGTCGATTGTGTGGAGACGCGAATTTCATTGTCCGTTCTTGAGGATGCACTGATGGCGTGGGCGGCGTTGATCAACAAGTTTAGAATAACCTGTCCTAAACGGCCTTCGCTAAAAAGAGCCGGCGGGGTGCGATGAAAGCGAGTAGTCAAGGTTGTTTCATCGCCGAGTTTGTGTTGAACGATGGCAATCGAGGACTCGATGATCGGTAGAACGTCGATGGGCTGTACAGACTCGTTTTCGGAGGAATGAGAAAGAGACTTTAGATCTTTGACGATTGTACGTACGCGCTTGCTGCCGCTTAAAGTATCGGACAGGGCAGCGTCCAACTCGTTGATAATACCCACAATCTCGCCGTCTTCCATTTTCCTATTTTGAACCGCAGTCTTAAACATCGCGAGTTCAGATTTCACAAATTCCACATTTGAATGAATGTAGGCCATTGGATTATTGATTTCATGCGCAATGCCGCTAGCCATGGTTCCCACGGCAATGGCCTGCAACTTTTCCTCAAGAATACGTCTGGACGTAATATCACGAACGAGAATGCAGTTAACAATCTTTTTTTCGTATTGAACTTTTAGCGCCGAGACCTCCCCTTCTTTGGTTCCCCCATCTTTACGTAAAAAGGTGATAATCGATTCTTCGTCCCCTCGAAGCAAAGCAATTTTTGGTTCAAAAAAACTCGCGTAAGCATCGGTTATTTGGAGAAGCGAGGCTCCCACAATTTCCGCCTCGCGTGAGTAGCCGAGGAAGGCAAGCATCGCAGGATTGGTTGAGAGAATTTCTTTTTCATTGTAAATCAACGCGCCATCGGGGGAGTGCTTGAGCACTGCGTGATAAGAACGAATCGTATAGTCCAAATTTTTTGATATTTCGACAAAATCGGTAATATCGCTGAGAGACCCCGCCATCCTGTAGGGTTCGCCGTGCTCATCGTTGATTATCTTGCCTTTAACGAGTCCCCATTTTGGATCCTTGAGTCCGTTCGATTCAATACGGAATTTATAATTTAAGAATTCAGAGTCACCAGCGATATGTGTCTCGATGGCTTCCTCAAGCCCTGGTAAATCTTCAGAAAAAACGTGACAAAACCAATCTTTCTTTTTACTAAACGTGCGTTCTTCATCTATCCCCATGATTGCTTTCCAACGTTCTGAAAGAAACATGTCATCGGTTTTCAAATCCCAATCCCAGATCCCGTCGTTGGATCCTGCAACGGCAAGTTGAAATTGTTCTTTTGCATCGCGAAGATCTTCGGCGGTAAGACGTAAGGTTGTATTAGATTGCTCTAAGGCAGATTGTTTGGCCCGAATTTCGTCCTGTTGTAAGGAAAGTTCCGAGGCCACATCTTTTCCGCCCTCGACGAGCCGAAGAAAACGCAAGATGCGAGAAAAGATCGTTCTCGAAAGCGGAAGTTCAATTCTATACTTACCAATATTATCGCAAATATCGGAATGAACGACCGAGACTGGATAACCGATTAGGGTTGGTAATTGTGACAAAAATACTTTAATCGATCGCATGAAGAGCGGGGATGCAGGTAAGGGCGTCTCGATTCTTATTTCCAGTTGTTTGGAAGAAATCGGAAACATCAAGGAGTTCACGCATGGGAACATCATTGGCCCCATCCATTTTGTCTGTAATTTATATAAAACGGTAGGACTAGCCATTAAACTGAGGACCTTAAGTCCTGAAAGTTGCTTACTTACAACCGCTATTTTTTGTGCTTCCAAAAGCGCATTTTTTCCGTGAGTCTCGCTGTAAAAAGAGATAAAGCTAACAAATTCTTGCCACGAAATCTCGTTTGACCCTTTTCGTAGATAGGCAAGATCATAGCCGAGAATGGCAGAGTAATCCTCATCCCAATTTGGGAAATCCAGGACGAAGGGCTCAAGGGATCGGCAACTAACAGTTAGGTTTTTAGAATTCATTTGAGGGATGGTACACTTTTGTGACGACGCGATCAAGTTGACGGCAAACTTATGTAAGTAACAAATGAAATGTCGGGTCTGAATAGCTTTTGAAATGTACCCCAAGGGCAGGCTGCGCGCTCCGCTTTTGAAAACAGAGCAAGTCTATCGCGTCCCTGATTAGGAGTAGCTATGACGCGTTTGTTTGTTCTCAACGAAGTGGACCTCGGTGCCGCTTGAAATGCGGTAGAGAATGATGAAAATCGAAACAATTATCTTGAAAGCAATCGCTGGTGAAATGGCCTGGAATCAAAGATTTTGAGCGCACAAGTTTGTGAAGGCTGAAAGCACGCATAGCGCGCTTTCATGCCTACATAAAGTGGTATTAGAAAAGGGCAGGTTTATAAGTTTGTACACAGATCGAGCGATGTATTTTGTGTACACACCGACAGCCAATGGCAAGCCCGATCGAAGTAAACCGACGCAGGTTGAGCGCGTTTTGACGGAGTTAGGAATTGAATTGATATGCGCATACAGCCCTCAAGCGCGAGGTCGAGGAGAGCGAAAATTCCGAACGCTTCAAGATCGTTTGGTGAACGAATTAAAACGCGAAAAATAACTTGCGAAGCAGCTAATCGTTATTTGGAAGAGGTCTACATTCCCAAATATAATAAAGGTTTTACAGTGGAAGCAAAAAGCAAGGAGACAGCATTTCTGCCCACAAAAATCGACCTAAAACGCATATTCACAACGCGCTTTGAGCGAAAAGTGCGTAAGGGCAAATACGGTGTCATTAATTAACCAAGTTTACCAATTACCACGGCCCAAACGAGGACGAACAATGGCTGGAAGAAAAATAGAAATGCGAGTTTGCCTGGACGAGACGGTGATAGGAATGCACGCTGGCCGTGTTATTTTCGAATACCCTACTCGCCTAGGGCTCGCGGTACCGAAAATAACACGAAAGTGAAACCGGACATTTTCAAAAGCTAGTAACAAACAAGGCAGTTGATGCGTATACTTCTATGGGGAGCGTCTAGCAATTTTGGATCCTTTTTCGGGGTAATCGTTGTAGCTTAACATCTGTCCGCGCTATTGACATATGTTTGCATCATCCAAATTTTTACATTTTTCTTTTACTTCTGGCAATTCATCGGAAAAACATCCGCCTGAAATATACCAACACACATCATTTTCGTCTTGATGGGTATATCGGATGCCATTGTTGCAAAAGACGGTTGCCGCGCACGCCACAAATATTTCTGGGTGCCTACATTCTCGTGTTCCATCGTACGGACTACCTAAAACAACAGTACAACCGGAGGTTGATTTGCATTCCGTCTCAGTAAGATTTTTACAAGACACGTGAAGATCTGAATTGCCCATATCTCCATGATTAGAAATCTTTGCCTCGCCACAAGAGAATAACAAGGACGCGACCGTTAGTGTTGAAACTGTATTTTTGATTTTCATAATATTCCTCCTAAAATTCTGGGTCGATGCCGCTTCCCAATTTTCTCTCTCTTCCGCCAAAGGCGGAATTCACCTTGATCGTCAGGATCGCAAACACTTCCGTAATTATCACCTTCGAAAAAAGGAGTCGCCGGAGGCCAACTTTCAACGGTACGTGCAAAATCTATCATCATAAAGACGACAAAAAGGCATTGAAGTATATATTTAAAAGCGAAGTTCACATTCGAATTCTAACACGCGAAAAACCTATCAAACAATCGAAATTGCGTATATCTACCCCCCCTAGACGAGACCTAGGGTCGGTTTTGAAATACTCTTTGGTCCCATTTCAATTGTTACCCCGTGAGAATGCTCCCAATCCCCATCGCACTGCGAAGCGTACCACATTTGTAAATCAATCATTTCGCTCATGGTCCACGTCTCCGAATGATTTCCTTCGCAATTCGGATATCTTGTTTAGTTGCTGGTCTCGTCGTTTTTCCACTCATGCTCATCTTTCCGTTCGGACCGATATGAACTTTGGACTCATGTACGTGTGGAGTATCAATAGATGTTTGAGATTTTTTATCAAAATGTGCCTTTCCACGAAGATCGATATCAACCTTTCCACGCGCTGTATTTGCTGACACTCGGTTTTATTGATTTTGTTTGCTAGGTGCTCTCCCATTTGAGCCACATCGTCACACACTTGGATATTATGTACCCAAGCCGCGTCTTCACCCACGAAGTAGGTATG
>JALSKP010000793.1 GCA_026988815.1 Myxococcales bacterium
GAGGAGCAGGTCCCAAAGACCATTTCAGCGATGGATTTACAGGTTGGCACCTCCAAAATTAAGCTTGATGTTTCCATCCAAACAAAGCGCTCCGACCTAAATCCTGACGAATACAGTTCGAAGTTGGGCGTTTCTTTTGGACTACAGGCTGAGGAGGGAGTTAAAGCTGGTTTGGGTTATCATGCAGGCATCGAAGTGAAGGGAGACGCAAAAATGATTGATACCTTAAAAGAGACCACAATCGGAGACCTCGATATTGGCAACGATGAACTTGTCGTTAACGCAGGGATTGACGGATCGCTAGGTTTGGATACCAAAGTGGGTGAGGTGTCTCTTTCAGGACGCCAAGACCTCAATCTCACCTTCGATGAAAAAGGCTATGCCAGTACGGAATCATCAGTAAAAATAAAATCGGAAATATCTGTAGGTCCAGGCATGGATATCGATGTTGGACCGATAGATCTCAACGCGATGACTTTTACACACAGCAAGGAAATGACCGTATCCAAGACAAACTACCGAGACGGCTCCACCTCCGCAAAAATCAAAGTGGTCGCCGAATTCGATGGGCTTGGAAAGACCGTCTTCGCGGAAACTGAGCTAGAGTCGAAGGGAGGAGAAGTAAGCCTTGATGCCAAGACCGGTCATGTCTCTTATTCGGACAATTACACTTCGGTTTTTGGCAAGTTGACAGGGGCAACTCGAAAAGTCTCAGATTTCCAAACGGGAATGCGTTTCTAGTTTCGAGGCGAGTTGTATAAGGCAAGGTGGGGATGGACCACATATGGTTTCCGTTTGAACCCGATAAACGTGTGATAAAGGCATCCGAGTTTCCGACGGAGGTGAGGGAAGTCCCAAGGTTAAAACTACCTTGGAAATTTCCTGTAAGAACCACGTCAGATCCAACGGGTGCAAGATCAAAACAAAGATCCGAGCCGGTACCGACTGCACTTTTGCTCCAAATATGGGAACCGTCGAATCCAGTGAGCTTTGCAATCCAGACGTCTGTGTTGGTCAAGAGTTAACCGCCAGGGATTGTAAAAGAGGATGATTGAAACGAGCCGCATAAGAAAACGTCGCTTGCGGGATCTACGCCGACGCTCCATCCATCATCTTCCCCCGCTATTGTTAAGTGTTGTTGGTCCGTAGCTACTGGGCACTAAACCTGACGGTTTGGAAATATGTGGACGCCGCCCCCTTGTTCGTGTTGGAGACAGGCTCGGTTGTGCACTTCGAAATAATGGAAGTGTGGTTTGTTGGGGTGATGAGACCATCTATCAAAACCTTCCAACGAACGAGACCTTTGGTCAGATAAGTCCTGGCGGTGAACATGCATGTGGAATAACGACCGATGATAGGGTGTATGTTGGGGAAAAGATGCCAAAGGTTCTACTGGGCCAATCCCACGCAAATAGCCCGTTTTTAGTCTCCAAGTTTGGATTGAATTTTCGAAGGAGGTGGATTAAGGTCGCCTTCTATTTGAGGAGTAAAAGATGCCTGTAGTAATATTTGAAGATGAAGAAAAAAGTGTTGAAGTTGAAGCTGGAACGTCCATTCAAGATGCCAATGATAAAGCCGACGCAAACATTCCCTTTGGCTGTACCCAAGGCGAGTGTGGAACATGCTTAATCGAAGTTTTGTCTGGAATGGAGAACCTAACTCCTATTACAGAAGACGAAGATATGACCTTATCGGCAGAGGAAAAAGCTGCAAATTACCGGCTCGCATGTCAGTGTAAAATCACCGGTGGAGAAATAAAAATTCAGCCCACCGATGAGATTTTCTAATTGGGGTTATTTGAAATTCCTGAGTTAGGATTTCTTAGAGGGACGGGTACTATTCGTGTTCCCGAGCTTCGAAATGTTCTCTTCACCGACCGTACCCAAAAGCTCATCGATCACCCCGCTTTTCAGCGCCTAAGAAAAATTCGTCAACTTGGCCCCACCCATCTTGTTTATCCCGGCGCTACCCATGCTCGCTTTGAACATAGTATAGGAGTTTACGGTTGTTCGCAGTGGTACCTGCAGAGCTTGCTCCAAGTACCGGCTTTTAAAGACGCCGCGTCTGAGGAAGATATTTTAAGCCTTCTTGCCGCCGCTCTGCTCCACGATATCGGGCACTATCCTTTCGCCCATAATCTGGAAGCGCTTCATTTAAAGGGACGCGATACGCCAACGCATGAAGAAGTTGGCGCCCGTATTATTCGAGGAGAAATCGAACATCTAAGAGGCCCCAAAAGTATTGGTGTTATTTTAAAAGACGACTGGAAGATTGATCCAGAACGCGTGATATCGATTTGCCTAGGCACTTTTGATCCCGAAAACCAAATGGATAGCATCTTAAATTCTGTGATTTCTAGCGCCATCGACGCAGATAAAATGGATTACCTAGAACGCGATTCCATTCATATGGGCGTTCCTTACGGTCGCAATTACGATCGCGATCGCTTGCTTTCCTCGCTCACCCTAAATCGCAACGAAGACAAAATCGCTATTCAAGCGAAGGGAAAAGTCTCGGCCGAAATTTTTATCTTTGGCCGCTATACGATGTTCTCCGAGGCCTATTGGCATCACACCGTACGCTCAGCGAGCGCGATGGTGGAGGGCGCCTTATCGGCATTTTATTCTCGCGATAGCATTAGCGCCGATGAACTTTTGGGGGTCCTTCTTTCTCATAGCGATGATTCTTTTTTGGAATGGTTGCACGATCGAACGCCCGAGAAAAGTGGAACACGCTACTTGTTAGAAGGCCTCGTCCGGAATCAAAGACGTTTGTATAAAAGAGTGGCAACCTTTAGTCGCGTATATAAAGAACCAGAAAAACAGAAAGCCTACGAGACCATCTACAGCATGAACGGCGATGAAATTTTTGCCCTCGCCGATCGTCTCCGACGACGCCTTTCTACCTTGGTCGGGCGACCCTTGCATCCAGCTGACCTGATCGTCGACACACCGCCACGCGATAAAGACAAACTTGAAACGATAGATGTTGTCTACGGACAAGCGCGTGGTGATAATTTTTATAAACTCCATGAGCTATCGCGGGTTGTGGCGGGCATTCAAGATGACTTCATGATGGTTGTGAAAAAGATTCGAATTTTCGTCGAACCCAAGCTCGCCGAAGAATTACAAACACACGGCGATCTCTCCACAATTATTATTGACGAAATCGGATAAAGGTATGGATTTTACTAATATTATTAGCGCGACGCGAAATGTTGAAGAAAAATATTTTAGAATGGTCAGCATTCCAGAAGGTTCACAAGAAGCCGAAATTCGACGCATTCTAGATCTCAAAGGTGGGTCTTTGGAGGTGTCGATTCCTATCGATCACCTTGCCTACAATCCTGATAGCCAGATCTATTTAGGGTTAACAAAAGAAGGCCGTATTTGGCTTAGCAACGAGACCTTGAAGGAGGAACGCAGATGCCCGATCGAGGGCCCGGTCACCTTCCTCGATTTTTTTCATGGACGCTTTTGGTGTTTGGGAAGCGGTTTCCAAATCTTATGTTCAGAAAATGGCATGGATTGGGAACTCAAACTCAAACGTGAATATGTCGATGCTAGACATCATCCGGGTATCTGGACCTCGATCGTAGGGGGTTATAACGAGGAGGTATTTGCTGTTGGTTTGGACGGGATTATCGGAATCTTTGATGGTGCAGACTGGACTTTGGAACGCATTCTTGATGTGAGTTTTTTCGATGCCCTCGTGATAGATGAAACAACATCCTATGCCTGTGGTAGCGACGGGAGCCTTGCCAAAAGAGGCGAGGAGGGATGGGAGAAAGTATCCACGCCTCTTGATAAAACCTTTACTTCTTTTGCTCGAATTAATAACCAAGTTTACCTTTCTGATGAATCGAAAGTCTACGGATTTAAAGTTCAGAAAAATGGTGTGAGTTTAAACGAGGTCGGGCTTGGTCGAAAACTATTCGCATCGACCGCTTGTCTTTTTATGCTTACTGACGAGAACACTTTAGCTACGCTTTCGAACTAGGAGAACTATGGCTTTCGAGGCGAATCGATATTATCTCTACGAAGAACTTTGTGGCCTCCTCAGAACCTATCGAGAGGATTATCCAGATCTGGTGGGTTTAGAAAGTATTGGTCAATCTCCTGAAGGACGACATATTTGGGTGATGACGATTAGTCGAAGTGAACAGGCGGAAAGTAAACCTGCTTACTGGATCGATGCCAATACTCATGCAAGCGAAATCACCGGAAGCAGCACAGCGCTCTACACGATTGAGTTCTTGCTGAAGAACCAGGACTTAGCCGACGTTAGAAATTTACTAAATCATTTTACTTTCTACATTTGTCCGCGCCTCAATCCCGATGGCGCAGAATACTGTATGCAAGAAAATATCTATGTGCGTTCAGCTGCGCGCAATTACCCCGATAGTGACGCCATTCCTACTTTTTATCGCCAAGATTTAACAGGCGATAATCGCGTCCTCCATATGAGATGGCTTGCCGAGAATGGCGCGTGGTGTGTTTCAGAAAAGGACCCAAGAATGATGGTTCCGCGAGACCCTTGGTCCAAAGGTCCCTTTTATCATGTAAGTTTAGAGGGATTGTTTGACGAGAGCGTATTGGACGATCCTGCCTTACCCCAAGATAACGTCCATCCTTTTGATTTGGATTTTAATCGAAATTATCCTTACGCGTGGCGACACGATGAATTGGGCGCTGGCTCCTATCCCTTGAGCGAACCTGAAACCCGCGCCGTCGTTGATTTTCTTCTAGCGCATAAAAACATCGGCGGAATGCTAACCCACCATACTTATTCGGGGGTAATCCTTCGGCCTTTTACCGACAAAAATGATAACGAAATGCCGCCTTTCGATTTAGGTGTCTACAAGCTTATCGGTGATCGCGGAGAGGCGTTAACGGGCTACCCTTGCTTATCTGTTTTCCACGATTTCAGATACGATAGTAAAAAAAGCATCGGCGGGGTGTTCGACGATTGGGCGTACGAACACTACGGCGTGCATTGTTATACGATGGAACTTTGGGATCCCATTCAACGTGCCGGGATAGACATAAGCAAAGGCTACCTCAATTTTTGGTTTGAGTTTTCCGAAGAGAATAACTTGAAATTATTGGCGTGGAACGATGGAGAACTTGAGGGAAAAGCATTTCTGGACTGGCAGAGTTTTGATCATCCCCAGCTCGGCGAAGTTGAAATCGGCGGATGGGATTGGATGTATTCGACGCGAAATCCGCCACCCAAACTGCTTGAAGAAACCTCTAAAAAAGGCTGCGATTTTGCGCTCGCCCATGCAGCGTGTTTACCTAAACCGGCGATGGAAATGAAGGTGTCAACGCTTGAAGGCAATATTAGAAAAGTAGATCTTTATTTAAAGAATGACGGTTTTTTACCAACCTACATTTGTGATCTCGCAAAGACCCAAAAATGTGTTCATCCCACAACTCTTGAGCTTGAACTTGATGCGGGTCTGACCCTGGTCGAAGGAAAACAAAAGCAACGCGTCGAACATTTAGACGGCATTTTTAACCGAAACATTCCAAGGAATTCGGCTATCTACATCAGCGGAAGCGGCGATCATTCTCGCAGAAAATTAACCTTCATCGTCCAAATAGAACCCGGTGCCGAGAAGGGCGCTCAGCTTCATTTTATATGGTATGGTGACCGAATCGGCGAGCTTCATCTTGCCCGAGACATATCGTCGTTCTCGTAGCGTCATGATTGGAATCTTGAGAATCTCCAATTGCTATCCAGGAGCGAACTCGCCGCAGAATTGAATCTGACAGAAACCATGACCAGAAGATTGGAACTCGCAAAGTTAGACCTCGCGAAATTATGGTTGAGAAGCAGCGCAGAATCGGGCGACCCCCATCTTCAAATTGCGGTTTTGCAATTGTTCGATGAAGAGCTTAAACAAATTCTGACTTTTCTCCGGTTGCGGGGATCTAATAAAAAGGTTCGAAATATAGCTAAGCGGACGGCAGATCTGTTGGGGCGATGAACTTGGAAAAGTAAACGTATCTATTATATCTAATTTGGGATGGATGATCGCGGAGTATTCAAAGGCATGTCGAGTGTTCTGGGTAACTACTGTGAAATGCCGAATTTGAGTTCAAAGGAAAGTGCCGCTTTTGTAGACCTCCTTAATGATAGAATTGCCCCGCCAATAGCTAAGCCTCATGGTCGTACCACATCGACCAAGCACCTTGTTGACAAAATAATTTAGATAAGGTCTTCGGGAAAAGTTAGCGTGCCCGGTTCAGCGAGATCGTTTCGAAAAACTACACCGAGATATTTCCCAGGATCTATGCCGTGTTTTCGCGCAGTTTTGAAAAGCGTGTACACCATCGCACTGAATTTTGCACCATCAATACTTTTGCTTCCGTGGAAGTTCTTTCGGCCTCGCGCCGGTTTTCGCAAAGCGAATTCAGCGGGATTGTTGTGCAACGCGACGTCGGGATTATTTGCAAAGTAAGTCAATTTTTCCCATCGTTTATCCGTATATTTAATCGCTCGATTTAGAGTCGAGCCCTTCCATCCGTCCGTATTGTCCTGCATCCATTTTCGTACTTTTTCGAGAATG
>JALSKP010000794.1 GCA_026988815.1 Myxococcales bacterium
ATGAGGTGTAGGAAACGTCAATTTGGGTCGCGAGGGGAAGAGATTGTATCGGTGAAAGAATTAGGGTTCTGGTCGTTGAATCGTAAGAAAGCGAGGCAGGTATCGTTTCGTCCGCGCTTCTGATGAGAAAAGAACCTTCGTTTAAGGCGTCTTCATCGATGGAGGCGTTAATCGAAAACGAGATTTTGGTGCGAGGCTCAACATTTGTCGCCCCATCTTTGGGAGCGAAATTGGTTCCCAATAAGGTTATTGGGAGGTCGGCACCAAGGTCTTGTTTGTCATCCATGTCTATCGCTATCGGCGTCGTTACTGGAAGTCCCTCGTCGTGCAAGTTGCACGATAGGAAAAGAAGGCTGAAAATCACAAAATATCTCAAAATGCTCCTAGATTCTGCTCAGTCTACTCTTTTTTCGAAAAGAATCTAAACAGATCCTTTAGCAAAAGTGAGTGTTTCGTTCAACGCTTTGATTATAGGACCTAAGAGATGTAGGGTTGAAAATGATTGTTGAAGATAAACAGGGTTTTAGATGACAAGAAAACAGCACGACAACTTTTCAAAACGTTTCCTCCCTGAATGGGTTAAGGCAAATTCGGAGGTCTTTTTAGAAATGAACGGTCAAGAGCGCCATGATCTTTTGTTCCAGCTTTGGAACAGCGCTCAGGACGGTCCAGCCTTAGAACCGCTAGGGTTAAAAGTTTTAGAGATTATAAAAACGGGCCACAAGATTTCATTATCATACGAATGCCTCCGGCTCATGAGCCCAATGAAACCCTTTTTATAGGATTCGACTTTGGACAAAATCGTAAGCTTGTTTACTTTTACGAGCGTTGTCTTGAAGACGACCGGGCAATATCTGAGACCGAATGTGTTTTATTGGGGATTGATTTAAACTCCCCAACTCACCAAAGGAACAATTATGGCGTTTTTTCAGGGACCGATCTTGCGGCGTTTAAGCGCCATCTGAGCCAGGTCTTAAATTTATCGCTGGGCGGTGTCGGTGGGCATCCTCTTTCCTCAGCGCAAGCGGGGACCTCGGGTAACCTTAGTGATGAAAACCGATGGCCGACGCCGACTCAAGACAGTTCCTTCTTCGAAAAGGTCATCATAGTTGGTGCGCTTTTTCCGATTGTGATGTTCGTTGTTTCCTTCATCAGTAAATCGCCTGCCTTTTGGAAGTTCCTATCCTTCTTACCCGGATTAATCAGCGTGGTCATCGTTGTGATGCTACTCCTCTGGATTTACGAAATCCTTAATCAGAGAAAATCTCAGGGGAGCCTCTCTCCGGGAGTTGCGATGGTGGTCTCGATTCTTCCTCTGGTCAACTTGGTTGGCCTGCCTTTTTCGCTTTGGAGGGTGCAAAAAGCAGTATCTGAAAAGTTAAAGGGGAGTCTTGTTTTAGCGTGGGGCGTCTTGTGCCTACTTCAGTCTGGTCACGGTTCTCAGATCGTTGAACTTTTATATTTTCGCGAATCAAGGCAAGGGGAGCATTTCGATACTAGGGTTTTCTGAAAGCATTCCTTTTGGTCTCGCTTCGGTCCTGGCGCCTTTTTTCTTCTACACTTCCTTTTTTGCGAACGTGGCTACTTATCTTTTACTCTGGTACATCGTTCGTAGGGTTAATGGCGAGCGTCGGCATTTTTCCGAATAAGGTATGTCCGTCGATCGAGGCACTTTGGATAAGTCCTTCGGAGTCCAAGTATGAATGCCATATTTAGCGCGTCTTGTGAGACAGGGAGAAGCACCAATAAAACGGGGGGGCGTTAAAGTGAGAGTTTTTTTGCAAAAAACGTCCCAGTCAGTTGAATTATTCGAAAATAGAAGTACAAGGAGGGCCTTACACAGGAGTAAAAAATGGCTATCGAAAAAACATTTAGTATCATTAAGCCCGACGCGGTTGAGAATAATCACGTTGGAAAAATCATCGCTCATTTTCAAGAGGTTGGTTTGAAGCCCGTTGCCCTTAGAATGCAACATCTTTCAAAATCTGAAGCTGAGGGATTTTATGCCGTTCATAGCGAGCGTCCCTTTTTCGGTGAGCTTGTAGAATTTATGACCCGCAGTGCGGTTGTCTTGATGGTTCTTGAAGGCGAGAATGCAGTCGCGAAAAACCGCGAAGTCATGGGAGCGACCAATCCTGCAGAGGCTGCCGAGGGTACCATTCGAAAAATGTTTGCTAAAAGTATCGGCGAGAATTCCGTACACGGTTCTGACTCACAAGAGAACGCTGCGATTGAAATCGCTTACTTCTTTCGTGCCACAGAAATCTGTACCCACTAGGTAAACGATGGCACGTACACCCGACGTCTCTCTGGAAACCAGCCTGTCCAGGCTCTCCGACTGGGACGGTGTATCTGTTTTTGAACCTAAAATTCCTCTTTGCGCTTTTGAAAAGAACGAACTTTATACGCTCTTAACCGAAGGGTATGGCGTCAAAAAGTTTCGTGTAAAACAAATTTACCAATGGTTATATCATCATCTTGTCGATGATTTCGATGAGATGACCAATCTTTCAAAAGCATTAAGAGAACGTTTAGGGAAAAGTGCGCGCGTTCGCACAACGCTCGCCGGTATTGGCCATATCGCAAGCGATGGCACGACCAAATTTACATTTAAACTATTTGATGACGCGGTCGTGGAGGCGGTTTTCCTCCCCTTTGAAACCCGTAACACCTTGTGCATTTCAAGCCAGGTCGGCTGCGCGATGGGATGTACCTTTTGCTTTACCGCCCAAATGGGACTCGTTCGACATCTCACTCCAGATGAAATCGTGGACCAGGTTGTTTTTGCAAAAAAATGGGCAAGAGACCGCGACCAAAATGTGTCCAATATCGTCTATATGGGAATGGGCGAGCCTCTCCATAATCTGGATGCAGTCATAAAAAGCGTCGCTATTTTTAAACATGAAGACGGTCTGAATTTTTCCAGGCGAAAGATCACCGTCTCGACCTCCGGTTTGGTTGACGCGATGAATACTTTTATGGACGAGAGCGACGTTCAGCTTGCCGTATCGTTGAACGCGACAACCGATATTCAGCGCTCAAAAATCATGCCTGTGAATGACCGCTACGATCTAGAAACACTGATGCGTTCTTTGAAGGTGCTTCCGCTCGATAAAAGGCAACGCATTACGCTCGAATACGTGATGCTTAAAGACTTTAACGACACGATTGAAGACGCCCAAAGGATTGTGAAATTAACCAAAGGAATCAAGTGTAAGCTAAACTTGATTCCCTTTAATCCACATCCTGGGTCGCCTTTTGAGACGCCGGAAGAAGAAAATATTGAAAAATTTCAAGAATATCTTCGAAGCAAAAAAGTAAGCTGTTTTCGGCGAAAGACCCGAGGTCGAGACGAAATGGCCGCATGTGGTCAACTCGGGGAACCCGGCGAGCGGCCTTTGCCAAAACATCTAAAAAAACGTTTGGAAATACTACATTCTGATCGTATGAACGCTAAGTAGAATATGAGTTACCCTAACCAGAGATTGTCATGAGTTTATTAGTCGTCGGTTCTGTTGCATTTGACACCGTTGAAACCCCGAAAGGCAAGGTGGAAGATGCGTTGGGAGGTTCAGCTTTGTTCTTCTCCGCCTCAAGTTCCCTTTTCACCGACGTTCGTTTGGTCGCCGTCGTGGGCGACGACTTTCCCGACGAGCCTGTAGACTTTCTCAAGGGCCGTGGCGTTGACGTGTCCGGACTCCATCAAGTGGAAGGAAAAACCTTCAGATGGGAAGGGCGCTATGGTGAGGATCTTAACGAGGCCGAAACCTTGGCTACACACCTCAACGTCTTTGGTGATTTCAAACCTGTTTTAAGCGAAGAATACCGCCAATCCGATTATGTCTTTCTAGCCAATATCGATCCCGATTTGCAACGAGATGTGTTGGACCAAGTTGAAAATCCAAAATTCGTCGCCCTTGATACAATGAATTTCTGGATTGAAGGTAAACTTGATTCCCTAAAAGAAACGCTTAAACGTGTTGATATGTTGGTCATCAACGATGGCGAAGCACGCGCCTTGGGATGCGATAGCAATGTTGTTAAAGCGGCACATAATATCTTAAAAATGGGGCCTAAATATCTTGTCATCAAACGCGGCGAATACGGCGCTTTGCTTTTTGACGGCGAGGAATTCTCTTTTGCTCCAGCCTTTCCTCTTGAGGAAGTTTTCGATCCCACAGGTGCCGGCGATACCTTCGCAGGCGGTATGATGGGCTACATTGCAAAGCAAGATTCTATCTCGCCGCAAACCCTTCGACAGGCAATGATTGTTGGCTGTACGATGGCAAGTTTTGATGTTGAAGACTTTAGTTTCAATGCGATGCGTAGTTTGGATGCAGAAAAGATCGACGCACGTTTGAATGCATTTCGTAAGTTGATACATTATGATGACTTCAAACTTAGTAACTAATTATACGACTTTCTTTCACACCGACTGACCTATGAAAAACATTCTTTTTGTCGCTTGCGCGATCTTTCTCTTTGGCTGTGGTTCCGATAATAACGGAACCAACAATGGTTCAAATAACGGCGGCGATACAACGCAAACCACGCAAACCACGCCCTCCGAGGTCCTGGGTACAACTCTTCTTGTCGACAAGATGGAGTTCACCAAACAGCCTGAAGCGAAACTGAATGGAATCGTAAAAGATAACCTCGATCAGGAAATGTTGGAGTTCCCCATTGTTATCCTTTTAGATTTCATGAATATCGATCTAAGCGCAAAAACACTCACCCTTCGTGGTGGTGCTGGTTTGAAAACTGATACAGCAGGCGAGTACATCTGGGATCCAAGTGGTGACACCAGCACCGATCGAGGCGTTGGAACGATTAATGATAAAGGAGAATTTTCAGCGACCATTGAACTCTTCGAATTTATCGCGACCTCAGTTTTCGAAAACGATGAAATTTCAAAAACACCAATCCCAATTCGAGACCTCAAAATCTCTGGTGTGGTCGAACTCACCGAGGATAACCTTCCGATAAAAACCACAGATGCCAAGATCGAGGGTTATATTACGTTTGAGGATGGCGAGAACACCCGTTTGGCAATCTCGGCAGGAACGGCAGGCGTTCCCCTTACCACGCTTTTTCAAAAACAAAATTTGAACTTTATCACTGCCACAAAAAAGATTGTCGACAAGGGCGATCCTGATGCAGATGCCTGGTATCTCAACGGGACTATTTCAGCAAAGAGCACGATCGTTAAGTAAGACTATCCTTTAAAAAAAATCTTTTCATTCTCCAAGAAAAGTTTTAGACGATCAATATGGTCGCCTTGGACGACGATGTGTTCCCCATCAAAACTTGCTCCGGTACCCAGATGATTTTTGATCTTTTTCATCATTGAGGCGCGTTCCTCATCAGGCCAATTTTGGCTACCAGAGATACAGGTCACCGTTTTTCCTCGGCGTCCCTTTTTTTCTTTGCGAAAGGAAAGCGTGTCCAAACGCGCAAGCGTTGGTACATCGGCGACCGAGGCAAGTAAGGCAGGATCTGCATCGGGGAGGGATAGTCCAGCGAGGCCGCCAAAGGGGTTATTTTTAAACTCTCCATCGTTAAAATCTTTTTTCTTTTTCTTTGCCATTCGAATCTCTTTTCGTTTAGGTGCTTCTTATTTTTACAAGGTTAGAGGAGAAGAACAATGAATATTTGGGAAGAACGATATCAGAACGAACAATTTGGATGGGACGCGGGCGCTCCCGCTCCCGCTTTGGTGGATTGGTGTGCCGACTGTGACACGAGGTACGATAAAGTTGCCGCCGTCGGATTAGGAACCGGATATGATTTACAACCACTGAGCACGATTGCTGACACCGTGATTGGACTCGATTTTGCGCAAAGCGCCAAGACCCGCTTCGAAGAACTGGTGCTTCCCCAAATTAAACACGAGGACCTGCACTATCTCCTCACCGATTTTTTCTCCTATGACCCCAAGGTGGGTTTTAATCTTATCTGGGATTATACCTTCTTTTGCGCCATCGAACCGAGCGAACGAGGGAAGTGGGCCGACACAATGGCCCGTTTAATTCGACCAGGCGGGATCTTGTTGGCGCTCATCTTCCCCGTCGTCGAAAAAGAAGGTGGACCTCCTTTTGCTGTTATTCCTGAGGAGGTGCACGCACTACTTTCCTCCAATTTTGAATTGATTGATTCCGTGGCGCCGAAGACAAGTCATCCTGGACGGGAAGGCAAAGAGTTCATTACCCAATACCGCCGCAAATCATAATAATGCATTGCATAGCCCTTCACTGAATGGTAATTCACCCTATCTTTTTTAAGGAGTCCATATGGCTGACATAACTTGCCAAGAAATTTTCGGTACAATTCTTCCAGAACGACTTGATGGCAACGAGAAAGCTCGAGCTATTGATGCCCTTTATGTTTTTGATCTTTCCGGCGATGACGGCGGAACATGGACGGTAGATCTTCGTCAAGATGCCGACCAGGTAAAAGAAGGCGAGACCGAAGGTGCTGATTGCACGATTACAATGACCAGCGAAAACTTCGTGAAGCTTTGGACCGGAAAATTGGCCGCTCCTTCTGCTTACATGTTCGGAAAATTGAAGGTTAAAGGCGACATGGGCTTAGCGCTTAAATTGCAAACCTTCGTGGGCTAAATCTAGCCACCTTTTCAAATTTGAATTTTTCCTCCGACCTAACTACCTTCGGTCATTTTTTCGTCCTCGCCGCACGACTAGATCGCGTTTTTCTTGTGATAAGTGAGGCTTGAAAACAAATTAAGGTCTAATACCAATGAACCCATTGTGCGGCCAAGATTACATTGGAGGAATTTGTTTTGAACTTATTTCCCAAACGCGCGATGATGATATGATTGTTGAGCTGTGAAAATTCCGCGGTGCAGAGCGAAGGATCTCCTGTATCCAATAACGGGCTACCTGAAGCAAACTCTTCTATAGAAAAACCTCTTCGACGTGCTCTAGACGCGTCTGTTCTGTTGGCCCATGCCCTTTTGGGGGCTTTTTGATTTTCGGTTTTTTCTTGAATAGTGTTGGCGCAATGTGGGCTGTTTGGGCTTTAAGTTGTTCGACGAGGATCACTTCTTGATGGAAGGCTTCATCTGACAGTTCGCCTAAGCGAGGCGTGGCCTTGTGCCTCGCCGCAAAATAAACAGGGATGATAAATTCGAAAACCAACATT
>JALSKP010000795.1 GCA_026988815.1 Myxococcales bacterium
ACCCGTCCCTTGTCGCCCAACTCGGAAACCACATTTTCTAATTCTTCGGAAAATCCCGGAATCGTGCCAATCTCGGGTTTCTCTTTTACGATGACGTTGACCAAAATTTGAGGCAAAGCCGTCATCACATTGGCGATTTCACTCAGCTTTTTTCCTTCTCGTTGGAGAATCGCCAAAACCTGAAGAGCGGCCAGCGTGCCGTCACCCGTTGTCGAATGATCGGCAAACACAATATGTCCCGACTGCTCGCCGCCCAAAGTGAACTTTCCTTTCCGCATTTCGGCAACCACATGCCGATCGCCGACGGCTGCCCGGAGCAGTTTAATACCCTCTTTTTCCATCGCGATTTCTAAACCAAGATTGCTCATCACGGTGGTCACAACGGTATTATTATTGAGCAGCCCTCGGTTCTTTAACGAGATCGCGCAGAGGCCGATAATTTTATCGCCGTCGATAATATTGCCTTTCTCGTCAATGAGGATAACGCGGTCTGCGTCTCCATCCAGACAAATACCGATGTCCGCCCGCGTCTCACGTACTTTTCGGGCAACCGATTCTGGATACAAACTTCCACAATCTTGATTGATGTTAAATCCGTCGGGATGGGTTCCCATTTTCACAACCTCGGCGCCCAATTCTTTAAACACCCAAGGTGCAACTTTATAGGCAGCGCCGTTCGCGCAATCGAGAACGATACGCAATCCTTCCAAAGTAAGGTCGCGCGGAAAAGTATGCTTCAAAAATTCTAAATAGCGTCCCCCTGCATCGTCAATTCGAATGGCTTTTCCAATACGATCAGAATCAATAGCGGGAGGCTCATCGGCGAGCACGGTGGCCTCGATCGCAAGCTCTGCTTCGTCGGGGAGTTTAAAGCCATCTCGGCCGAAAATCTTAATGCCGTTGTCGTGATAGGCGTTATGCGAGGCCGAGATAACAATGCCAGCATTGGCTCGCATACCGGTCGTCAAAAATGCAATAGCTGGTGTGGGGAGCGGTCCCACAAGTTGAACGTCGGCGCCCATGGAGGTGATGCCCGCAGCCAAGGCACTTTCAAACATATAGCCCGAGACGCGGGTATCTTTTCCAATGAGGATTTTCGTCCGAGCATGTTCGCTTCGAAAGTGAATCGCAATCGCTTTCCCCAAGCGAACAGCGACCTCGGCTGTCATGGGATACACGTTAGCTACGCCTCGAATTCCATCGGTTCCAAATAATTTCCGTCCTGACATGTTTACCTCTTAATTAGTGTCAACCATTGAATGCGAATCACTCGTCATCCTTGGGCATATCGAGAATGATCTTCGATACATCCACGGACTCTGGAATCGTTTTCACAAGAATAATTCCCTCTGGAATGTCTCTCACACTCAGCTTTACTTTCTTCTTTTCACCGGCCGAAAACTTCTTCGCCGAAAGATCTGCAACCACGTGAATAGTATTCGAGTTTATCTTTTCTAAAATCGCTCTCGGTCCTTTGACCTCAATATCGATCGAATCGGGTTCCACCAAAAAGCGCCCTTTTCCGTTAAGATCCACAACCGGCAAACCCGACATGAGTCGTGTTCCATATTGTGCATCGATGTTCAGCGTCACGCTAATGCGCTGCGATGGATCGTAGGTCACAAGCGCATCGTCAATTCTGAGTTTTGTGCGTCGCGTCAGCGTCTGGCTTTGTCCAGACACATCGATGGCCTCGGTTAGAATTTCATCCAATCCGGCAAGCAAAGCTTTGGGTCCTGTAACCAGTATTTTTTCCGGCTCCACGCTCACCAATCCGAGATGGAAAGGTTCCTTTGGAGTACCAATCACCCGCGCCCGGATGGGAACAAGTTTTTCGCTTTCATTGTCGATTTGAACAACGATTTCGCTGGGAACAATTTTCACAACTCGCACACCGCTTGGTGTTGAAATCGAATCGTAAGGAATGCCAACGGGGCGCTCATGGTCAAGAACGTTGAGCTGCAAAATAATGGGATTGAGTTGGTTTCGATTAAATCTAGAAAGATCAGACTCTCGCCCTCTCACCGTTACACTGACCACCTCGGGCGCGTTCCCGCCGATGATCATCGTCCCGGCAGGAAGGACCAAACGCAGCGGCACGTTCGCCGTCACGGTGGATTCTTGATCGGCACGAACCCATACAAAAAGCGTCACCGCGAGGAATAATGAAATGGCTTTTACAGTGAAATTTTCCTTAAATATTTTTTCAAGATTTGGACCGCGCATCAGTTATCCTTTTTCCCAAATGTGCGTCTGGCACGAAATCGTTCCATCAGTGCGTTCCAACTATTATCCTCGATTTTTGTCGAGAAAATACGTTGTAAGAGCTCTCGTAATTCATTGGTTTCCAAAGGACGAAAAAGCTCCTCTTTAAAGGCCACCGACATCGTTCCCGTTTCTTCACTGACAAGAACAACGGCGGCATCGGTATCTTCGGCCAAGCTAATTCCTGCACGATGCCGCGTTCCGAGAGCGCTATTTATTTTTGCATTATGTTTGGAGGGTAGAATCACCTTCGCCGATGCAATGCGACCATTTCTGATAATCACCGCACCATCGTGCAGAGGATTTCCGTGCTCGGTGAGAAAGAGAGAAAAAAGGAGTTCACGAGAAACGGCGGAATCAATTCGCACGGCCTCGTCGGGAATCAGATAGTCCAAATTCGCCTGACGTTCGATGACGATCAAAGCGCCAATTCTTTTACCGGCCAAGTTGGTTGCACATTGTACGACTTCCTCAAGAACATTAATTTCCTCGAAACCGCCGCTGGAAAGAAAGTTCGACCCGCGACCAAATTGAGCCAGAGCGCGTCGAATATCTTGCTGAAAAACGACGATAAGTACGATCACAAAATTTGCGAAAAATTTATCGATAAACCAATGGGTCGTTGGCAGGGTCCAAAACTCATTTTTCGAAATACCGAAGAGCACCAAAATCACAACGATGCCACTCACCACTTGTACGGCGCGGGTACCTTTTATAAGAAGCAAACCACGGTAAATGACAAAGTAAATAATGACGAAATCAACCAGGTTTGCCAGCCACACCCACTGATTTCCGCCGCCTAGAAATGTGATTAGTTCTTGCATTTCGTCCATTCCAATGATGGTCTTAAACTACTGCACCCTCTTATTCTTGCAATATTAAATTCACTTCCTTTTCTTGAGTTTAAGCACTGATCTCAAACTCTACCCAATCCGATCGCATCATATATCCAAACCTCGACTAGGTTATGATAAACAGGTTTACTAATTTTACGAGTTTGGTCGGTAAAGTCGGGTCCGGGTTGCATCGTGAATAACGATTCTTTAGAAGCTAGCCGCTTGGCTCATCATTCCAGGGCCACAGCCTTTTGATGTGTCGAACTTGATTGCGTCGCGTGTAATGGTTACTTCAGATTCCTAGCCATCTTCAAGAAGAAAAATAATTTACGATATACTGAGCGCAATCGTGAACCCCCATGCCCCATCGAAGTGGTGTTCAACGTCTTTCCGAGTCTGCGCTATCGCCAGCTCCCCTAGGTTTTGCCGCTTTGCTCTTTCGCAGATATCATGCTTTTGTTTCTCCTTGAAAAAATCGATCGTTTCAACCTACCATCCGCCAAAGATTATCAACTCAGGAATCCATTGTGGCAGAAAATCTATTCACTCTTTTAATGCTCGTTTTTCTTCAAGCCGTTCTCGGATTTGATAACCTTCTCTACATCTCTTTGGAATCCAAACGGGTCGATGAAAGCAAACAAAAAATGGTGCGCATGTGGGGAATCGGGTTAGCGATTGTCCTAAGGATTGTTCTTTTGGTTGTGATCTTGAAAGCGATCAAATCTTTCCAAGCCACGATTCTTGAATTCCATACTCA
>JALSKP010000796.1 GCA_026988815.1 Myxococcales bacterium
CGCGCTTAGCGTCAACCTCACCATCCACGCCCTTATCGTGCTTGGAGGCGGTCTCTTTATTGTCTATACAGCCGTGAAAGAAATCACCCATATGTTAGCCCACGATAATCTCTCCCATTCGATCGGCGATGAAGACAATAAAAAATCACCGGCTGTGGCCATCGCAACGATCATTTTCATGAATCTCGTTTTTAGTTTTGATTCCATCCTCTCCGCCATCGCGCTCACCGAGGTGGTCTGGGTCATGGCCGTCGCCATCATCATTTCAGGTATTGGGATGATCGCCCTTTCAAATACCGTTTCCGAATTTTTGAAAAAGAACCGCATGTTCGAAGTGCTCGGACTCTTTATTCTTCTAATCGTGGGGATCATGCTTTTGTCTGAGGGCGGACACTTGGCACATCTTTCTTTCTTTGGAAACAAAGTAGAGGCGATGAGTAAAACCACTTTCTACTTCTCTATCGGGATTGTCGTTATTGTCGATATTGCTCAAGGGAAATTCCAGAAAAAGTTAGATAAAGAACGCGACCACCAACTTTCCATAAATCAGGACGGAGAAGAAAAAGCGGAGACCTAAAGCTGACTCACATGAGAGGTAATTTGACTTAACTCTTGGTCAGATATCTGGCTCGCATCCCACTTGGACATGAAGCGCGTGCGAGCGTCATACTGGCCAGCATTGTGTCCATTGCGAACATCCCCATTAAAATCGGTCGCTCCATCAATATTGCGTTCAACTTCAATTGCACGCCCATCAACGCCGTGACAATTTCCACAAAATTGTAAATATAATCCCTCATCGGTGCTTTCATTTGGCAAACTGTTCAACCAATCCCACATTTCGTTCAGATGGGTATCACTAACCTGGGCATCTGTAAAAGCAGGCATCCCATTTGGCGAATCAGAGAAGGCATAAAGCGAGCGGCCGGTGCGCGTTTGAAATGTCGAATAGCCATCATCCTTGTAGCGCAATTGGAATCCTCGCCGTCTCAAACCTTTACCGTCTTTCCCATGACACCCTGCACATTCCTGCGCATAGATGACTTTTCCGTCTGGGTTTGCAGGAGCATTGTTGTCCAAGAAGGCCTGAACTTTTACGATCTCCGCATCGCTCATCGCAATTGAATCCATCGTCCCCACGCCGTCTTTTACGGCCGGTGAAATATCGGAAAAGCCTTGAATTGAACCCGCCCAAACTGCCCCCCCCTCTCCATTATCGCCGTGACAGACAAAACACTTCATCTTTTAGATCTGCTCGCCGGTGAGTTCGATCTGGCCATTATTTGTCCCCATATCAGCCTGGCCGTTGTTTGCGCCACCATCGGCTTGGCCGTTATTTACGTCATTATTCACTCCATTGTTTACACCTCCATCATTTCCAATTGAGGCATCTTTGGAGACAAGACTAAAATCGAGCGCTTCAGGCGTGCACGAGGCAAAGAACAAACATGCAAGGATTATCAACTTCATTGTTTTCCGTAACTTTTTAGATAAGCCACAATAAACCCAATCTCTAAAGAATACAAACAAGCCCAACATTGGAATTTGCCTTGACTTCTAAACTCGCGTGTCCAAGTTAGGTTCGCCCCGGTTCCGTTGAACCGCAAACATTATTATATGGAGATCACCAATGGCAAAAAAGACGAGAAAATTTAAAGCCGAAGTTTCCCAAGTCCTCAGCTTGGTCATCAACTCATTGTATTCCAACAAGGAAATTTTCCTACGTGAACTTGTTTCAAACGCCTCTGACGCCTTGGACAAACTCCGATTCGAAGCGCTTGGAAACGAAAAACTCATGGAAGGCGACAGCTCCCTGAAGGTACGTATTCTTTGTGATGAAGATGAAAAAACGGTCACGATCTGGGATAATGGCATCGGAATGAGTGAAGAAGAACTCATCACCCTGCTCGGCACGGTTGCCCATTCTGGGTCAAAGGGTTTCATGGAAGCCCTTTCCGAAAGTGGAACAGAGGAAGACTTAAACATCATCGGCCAATTTGGTGTTGGTTTTTATAGTTCCTTTTTGGTCGCCGATAAAGTCGACGTCATCTCGAAAAAAGCGGGAAGCGATCAGGCCTTTAAGTGGTCCTCCAACGCAAAAGACAATTTCACGGTTGAGGGGGCCGAGCGAGAATCTCGCGGAACCTCGATCATTCTTCACATCAAAGACAGCCAGGAGGAGTTCCTCAATCCTTTCCGTTTACGAACCTTGGTTACCCAATACTCCGATTTTGTGGGTTACCCCATCGAGATGCTAAAAGCGTCATACGGCGAGGAAGAAGGCGAGGAAAAAGAGCCAGAATTTGAACAAGTCAACCAAGCTCAGGCGCTTTGGAAACGCTCGCCCTCCTCTATTGAGGAAGAGCAGTATGTCGAATTTTACAAGCACCTCACCCATGATTGGGAGCCTCCTGTAGGCCAAACCCACTTCACCTTGGAAGGCAAACAATTGTTTACAGGTTTACTATATATCCCTTCCCGACCGCCCTTTGATCTTTTCGATCCGGACGCAAAACACGGGGTTCGTTTGTACGTAAAACGCGTTTTCATTATGGAAAATGCCGAAGAATTGGTTCCCCGTTGGTTACGTTTTGTCCGAGGTATTATCGACTCAGAAGATCTCCCGCTTAACGTCAGTCGTGAGATCCTGCAGGATTCTAGACTCGTTAAAACGATTAAAAAACAGGTCACCAAAAAGACTCTCGAACTACTCACCGAGATTTCAATTGATAAACCAGACGACTATAAAAAGATCTGGGAAAATTATGGAACCGTTCTTAAAGAAGGTCTTCATTTTGCGCCCGATCATAAAAAGGCGCTTTCAAAACTCATTCGCTTTGAGTCCTCAACCCATAGCGAGCCCTCCTCTTTGGCGGATTATATTGAGCGCATGCCCGACGATCAGGAATCTATCTATTATGCCCTTGGCGCATCGCGCGCGCTTTTGGAAGGCAGCCCTCACCTAGAAATGTTGAAGAAAAAGAAGTTTGAAATTCTATATCTCACAGATAGCATCGATCAATGGGCTATCGAAACGCTCAGTGAGTTCGACGGAAAAGAGCTCGTCGACGCACTCAAAGGAGAACTCAACCTTGATGATGATCAAAGCGAAGAAGAAACGGAAAAAGAAAATGAGGTCCTAAAACCTTTGACCGAAAAGTTTCAAAACCTTTTGGAAGACCAAGTGTCTGAGGTCCGTCTCTCCCATCGCCTCTCCGACTCCCCTGCCTGTTTGGTCACACCAGAAGGCGGCGTAGCTGCACATATCGAACGCCTCCTTCGC
>JALSKP010000797.1 GCA_026988815.1 Myxococcales bacterium
TGGATGTGGCGAGTGAAAAGTACACCAACCACATGCCATTGGAACGTCAAACCCGCGCGATGAAGCGTTTGGGTTTAAAGGTAAAGTCGCAGACGCTTTGGGATCAAGCGCAAGCGTTAGCCAAACATTTGAAGCCGAGTTATGACGCTTTGCATGCGCATATTTTGGAAAAGAAGATCGTCGGAATAGATACCTTCGCCTTCAAGGGCTCTTGGTACACGTACGACAAGCTGGCCAAAACGAATGAAGACCGAGTGCCGCAACTTGTAATGCGGTAAAAAGTCAGGAACCAAGCCGTGGCAGATGTGGTCGCATGCCTTCGATGGTAAAAACGCGTGACGAGTGATGATGGAATTTACCATTCGATTCATCACGATAAAGGAACGCAAACATGCAACGAAATTTTGAGAAATTTCAATGGCGTGGTGATTGGCGACCAAGCGCAAACGCAGTATGCGGCGCAAAAAATGGCGGCGCGCGAAGGTCCAGGTTTTAAATTCGCTGGATGCTGCACCGAGGGCATAAAGGCACATGTCTAACGTCGTTTTCGAGAGGCTGCCAAAGATTTTCCAAATGAAGCGACGCCGGTTTTGGAAATGATATCGGGCTTATACAAAGCGCGCAGCGAAAACGATAAAGGGGATGGGAAAGATATTATTGGTAAACTCTTCGCCTATTTATTAAGCCTGGCGAGGCGTCCAAAATCAAGTTTATAAGGCGCGATGAATTACACTTTGAATGCAAAAAAATCGCTGATCTTATTTTTGACTGACGAAACGATTTGGTTGGATAATAATCTTACCGAGCGTAGTTTGCGAGGAGCGGTGATCGGTAGGAAAAATCACTATGGCTCCAAGTCGGTGAGGGGAACGAAAGTGGCCGCCATATTTTATTCGCTGGTCGAGACCGCAAAACACATCGGTGTAAATCCGACAGATTATCTTAAAGAGGCCGCTCGGCGAGCGATTGCCAATCCTGGACGTGCGTTTTTACCTCACGAAATGCTCATTTGATTTTTAGACGGGGCACGGCGAGGATTTACGTTTGAAGTGGAAGCCGCCGGCGATGGTACCAATTGCTCCGTAGATATAAATCAAGCAACAAATACAAAGGTTCAAATTGGTTGGACCCGTGGTTGGTATTTAATGAAGGACAACACCTGGGTACTCGCAACAGAAACGATAGATCAGGTCGTTCCAACGGGTGACGGAGCTCAACATCCTCATGCAAGACAGGTGAATTTCCCGAACGGTACCGGCCGTTGTAACAACGTTGGAATCAACACCTACCGTGATATTCAACGCGCTAACAAGAACTACACCTGCTTTTCAAAAACGCGGGGCCAATTCACGATAGCCAGACCAAAACACTATTATCGCTATCATGCCTGGTCTGCCAGAAGACCCATCGACTTATCACAGGTCAAAGGCTTGTTCGGCGAAACCTATATTCGCCCCATAAAAGATGACCCAACTGGAGTCGATGATAGGCATCTTGCCAATTATGTAGCCCACATTTCCAGTGACGGAAGCAATACGAATAACCCCTCAGTACGCTTTTTAGATACTGCCGGAATTAGTGTCTACGAGTTTTGGGGGGAACATTGTGATGAAATCATTCTAAACGTTTTGGAACGTCTTTTTATTTAGCTAGCATCCAGGGTCGATTAAAGCGTTCGCAAATCCCAAGCGCCAATCCACGCCGCCATTTTTTTCAATCCCTCCACATCAACACTATCAAAGGCAGCAGGTGCATTGGAATCCACATCGAACACGGCAACGACCTCTCCTTCTGCGTTAAATATCGGAACAACTATTTCAGAAATTGTCGTCGAGGAACACGCAATATGCCCCTCGAAAGTAGTAACGTCGTCTACCAATTGTGTTTTCTTTTCTCGAAATGCACTACCACAAACGCCATCGCCAAATGCTATTCGAAGACATCCATGGCTTCCTTGATAGGGACCCACGATGAGAAGATTTTCTCCTTTTTTTACCCGATAAAAACCCGTCCAATCAAAATGAGGAAAGGCATTATGATACTCGCAGACGACAGTGCTCATCACCGCCACAACATCGTCTTCCTCCTCCACCATATATTCAAGAGCAGTCAAAATTTCTTCATATTTTTCTTTTCTATTCATGCTATTCCTCCGCATCAGCGCTTGAGCCTAATCGCGGAACGACCCTACCCGCTTCTTCGGACTCCAGAAAATCCTGTCTCAAAAAATCGAATGAAGCAATAAGATCGGCCCTCTCAGATTTCAAAGATGCTAACAAATTCCCTTCCGTCTGAAAAAGCGTTCGGGTTAAAATACGCCCACGGTAGCGGGCTAATTGGCGACGATAACGAAGAAAAAAGAACCCTGAAATGGGCATGCTTAAACCGTAAAGAAGGACGACCCACCATTGAAAACTTAAAATCCAAATCAAGTAAAGAAAGGGGGCGTAAAAAAGCGGATATGCAATCGCACCGACCGAAAGACCGCGAATCGCACGTTGTGCTTCATCAGGTGCTCGAATTGCAAAAGACCAGGTCAGAAAATAAGGTAGCACGTTGTGAACAAATCCCCACGCCGCCGGAAGCGCGCCGCCCAACATATAGGAGGTAAACTTCAATGCTTCTTTTCTAAACGACAAGGTTTCAGGATCTTTGGAGACAAAATGATGTTTCAGATGAACTTGTCGGAGATGATCTTTGTACTGCCAAATTTCGAGTTTCATTTCTTCGACGAGTTCAGGATGCTCCTTTCTATAGTGTTTCAACGCATCAGCCACCCTCTCCTTTAGAAAAAAATGGTCGTCCAGATCGGAGCTTTGTGTGGTCTGCTTAATTTCATCAAAAAGCCAGTTCCTGAGGCCGCGCGGATCTCTACTTTTAAGAATATCCTCATCAATTTTATCAAGGTCAAAATCCCCTTCTCGAAGGGCATCAAAACCCACGCTCGTTGCCACGCGCTCTTCTTGTCGCCGGTTCTCGATCGCGAGTAAAAGCTCCTTTCCATAAATTGCCAAAATATCCTGGACCATTTCGACATTTCGCTCGCCTTCAATATGCGTGGCGAGTTGGCGAATTCTATCTTGAATGTCATCGGTGAGAGAACGAACAGCTCCACGATCGTCTAAAAGATGTTCTTCCTTATAGGTGCTTACATCAATGGGGTCGCCGAAACGCACAAGTACAGAGGTTAAAAATTGGTCGCGATTTTCGAAATTCAACCCAACAGGAATAATTTTTATCCCCAATGTATAATCGTTTTTAGACTCGGCGCCTAAGGCTATCCGTGACGTTCCTGTTTTAATTTCAAACATCTCGCGCTCGCCACTATTTCGTCCTTCTGGAAAAATACCGATCGTGCCGCCCTCCTCCAAAACCTCGTAGGCACGCCGAAAACTATCCTCATTATTTTTCCCTGGACGCGGTTTTTTGTAGACAGGAATCACGCCGCATTGGTTGAAAAGCCATGCCACGGCAGGATTGGAGAAGAGGCCACTCTTGGCCATGTAAGAAATTTCGCGGTCATTTTGCGTGCCCAAAATGACCGTATCCATAATCGAATTGGGATGATTGGCGGCAAAAATAACCGGTCCCTTTTCAGGGATAAACTCTCGACCAGTGGATTGAACATCTACATAATAGAGTTCCACCGCGTAGCTGAGAATTTTTCTTAAACCCGAATAAAGAATAGACATAGGCCTACGTTAGGCTGGCTTTTTCGATCTTACAAGGTGATATTGCCCTCCAGGTCATACCACCCAGGAAAGTTGATGTTTGATGACACCAGGACGCTTCTAGGCGCCGCTAAAAAACTTCAAAACGGCACTTCTATTCTACGTGATAGCTATCCCCTCCTCGAGGCGTTGTGTTCATCAAGCGGTCAACTCGCCGTCGGAGAACACGAGCTCAGCAGCCAACATCGACTACTTGACCACGCGATTCGCGCGTTAGAGATTTTAGATATATTTGAATCCAGTTCACAGGACCTCTTTCCCGGAAGTCAAAAATGCGCAACATCGGCCCACACGATCATTTCGATTCTCGATCACGGGTGGCGCTCTGCGATTCGCCAAACCTTGTTATTTATGGATATATCCAAAGGTGGAGAAAAAGAAATCCGACAACAATGGGAAGAAAGAGGCATTGATCTCTCTATTCATAACTATGCAAGTGCCGAACTACTCCGCGACTCTGGCCTTTCCAAAGAAGCACTCAAACTCATACGATGGCATGGAACGATGGGACAGTTCGCACGTGGCGAAGTACCTTTGGTGAGCTACCTTGAGATTCCGCACGAGGACACCAATTTTCTTCATGCATTTTTCATTGTCAATCTTTGCGACACTGCAGCTGTTAAGGAGGGACTATTAGACGATACATTGTGGGGATTTTTCGAAGATAGCTTTGCGCTCCTACATTCAAATAGTAAACCTACCTACGTCTCAAAACACTCAACTACCGAAGGACAAGAGCGCGCTTTGCGTTTCTCCAAACTCCGCCGTGGGCGAGAAGATGCCGTATACGCCGAACAAAAATATGAGGAAATGTTATCAGATCTGAGTCCGCCACTTCGCGAGGGATTTGAAAAACGATTTGATCTATCCAATTTTTGGTATTGCGAGTCCGCTTTAGCTGCACTCAGTATTGGGACCCAACTCAAAATCATCGCCTTTGCGATAAAAGATTTTGACGTTAAAAAAGCCTTTCACATTCGTTTCTACAATTTATCTATGAGTCTTAATCCTCAAAGCGCTCAGGGCCGTTATAAACTAAGACTATTGGAGGCTGGTTTCTCAAATCTCACGTTAGAAAACATCTTAAGCTCGGACCACGTAGAAAACATTTTGGTTGGCGTGGAACTGGAAGTTGATAAGAAACGTGCAATCGAACTCAACCTCAAAGCGAATATGGAAGCCAATGCCTTAGTAACCTTACTTACGATATACGAACGTAAATCAAGCGCTAAATTCCATCATATTCTAAAACTACTTTGCGATTTATACGGTCTAAGAAAAGACACTTTTGATCGTCTATCAAACGAAAGGGACTACCTAGATCACATGAATAGTGCTCGCGATGATAAGGCGCGCATGTTGGACTATGTACAAGGCGCTCGAATAATCGAAATTGGCCCCGGAGGCGGAGTCGTTCTTGATTTGCTATCTCAACGTTTTCCAGACTCAAATATTATCGGGGTTGATCTTTCTAGCGAGGTTGTCAAAAACCTAGCCCAACGAAAGAAGCAAGAAAATGCCTCCTGGGATATCGTTTACGGAAATGCTTTTTTCTTGGAAGACCTTGTATCGGAGGGCTACGATAGCGTTATTTTTTGTTCTCTCCTTCATGAAATATTTAGTTATGTAGAAGATGAAAAGGGAAAAAGATTCCAACTGGACTCGGTTCGCCATATTTTGCAGGCCGCCTATCGTGGGCTAAACCCAGGAGGTAGGATCGTCATTCGAGATGGTATTTCACCTTCCCAAGGAACCCGAATTATTCGTTTTCTGGATCCCGATGGTCCTGAATTTCTTCGCCTTTTTTCGGCCCAATTCGAAGGATTTGAAGTCAAAGTGGAATGGTTAGATTCGATTTCAGCCAAACTCTCAACGAAAGCTGCAATGGAATTTCTCTATTGTTATACCTGGGGACCCTCCAGTTTTCCTTACGAGGTTCGCGAACAATATGGCGTGCTAGAATATGCCGACTACGTCGCTGCAATCATGGAATGCCTAGAAAAAGAAGATGTTAAAGCAGGTACGAAGGTGAAAATAATCGATCTGCCAAAAAGTAAACAAAGTTACTTACAACCTGGATACCAAAAAGCCTTAGCGCCAAAAGTAATATATCTCGACGAGGACATGATCCCTGTTCCCTTGCCAGACTCAAATTGCTTGATGGTGTTCGAAAAATCTACGCAAAACTAAGACCAACGTTCTAATTTTCGTCGGAATCTGGTTTGTGAATATGCTTATCAATTTGGGTCCAAGGATCGTCGACATCGATAAGTTCGTCTTCTAGAAGCTTCCAAAGTTTTTTGTTTTCTTCTTCCATGAACATCACCTTGGCCACGAGTTCCAAGTAATCCTCGGCTTCTGCTTTATTGGTAGCACGATGACGGAGTTCCTCTTTTTCGTCGTAAATAACATAGAAGCGAGACATGCGTTCGTAGCGCCAATCGTGGGGAAAACGAGGACGAGGCTTTTTTATTTCTTGCAACTTTTGCTCGAATACTTCTCGTCCATCGCCTTTAATTCTGAATCGATCTCGGGCTTCTTTGCATAAACATTTGTACTCCCCCCTATAATCCTGGCACTTTGACCAAGCGACCGTGCTCATTTTTAAGGGGCATTGAATAGGCGCGTTGATGCGATCCGAGTTATCCATAAAAAACCGTGATGTATTTTGTTCATTGCAATTGTACCCGAAGATCATCAATGTGGACAACCTCTTTGTGCTCAATTAAATTCGAGTGTCATTTAACCTGGATTCCGATGGAAGACATGTTCGATCTGATCATCCAGCTTAGCGAAAATCCAAACCCTTGGGTGCTTTTTTCCCTTGCTAGCCAAATATTAGCCCTTCTCCACATCCCCTCTATTTTGTTGAGAAGAAGAAACCCTATCGGCCAACTTGCTTGGATCATGTCCTTGTTTATTTTTCCATTCTTCGGCGTGATGGGATGGTGGATTTTTGGTCGCACCCGCATTGACAAAAAAAAAGCAATTCACGTCAAAAAGCGCTCCGCATTTTCTCGCCATAGCGATCCTAGCTCCGATGAAAACGTCCAAGCTCAATATCAATTCGCCACAACTCAGGGTAACGATGTTCAAACGCTACTATCAGGGCAAGAGGCCTACAAAGCGATCTTAAGCGCAATCGCAAATGCACGACACCACATTCATTTGGAGTTCTACATTTGGAAAGACGATACTGTCGGGAACACTTTTTTACATGCATTGGTCGATGCAAAAAAACGAGGCGTGGAAGTACGAATCATTGTTGATGCGGTCGGCTCAAGCGAGGTTACCGGTTCCTTTTTCAAACCCTTAAAAGCCGTCGGCGCACAGGTGGGTATCTTTTTGCCCTTTCGTCTTTTTCGAAGAAGCCTGCGTTTGAATTTCAGGAATCACAGAAAAATCGTC
>JALSKP010000798.1 GCA_026988815.1 Myxococcales bacterium
ATTGAAATGTTTCAGATTGGATCTAGAAGTGGAGCAGGTATGATCGGGGGTATAGGATCGTGCGGTCGCGAGCTCTGTTGTTCAACTTTTCTTAGCTCTTTTGCACCCATCTCTGTGAAAGTGGTGCGCGAACAGGGGTTGTCCATCAACCCTGAAAAAGTGTCAGGACAATGCGGGCGACTCATGTGCTGTCTGGTTTACGAACAGCATGTTTACCGTCGATTGAGAAAACAATTACCGCGAAAAAATCAGATCGTCATTACGGAAAAAGGAGAAGGAAAGGTGATCGAGGTCGATATTATCGGCAAAAAAGTGGTCGTTCTTTTGGACGGTTCACGTATTCGATATGGTCTCGATGAAATCGTTCTTAAAGATGGTGACCGGAAACCGCATGTTCGAAAAGCGGCGCCCAAAGAAGGTTTATGGGAAGATGATTTGAAACCAATACCAAAAAAGAACAACAAAAGACGTCGACGGAGTAGGAATAAAAAAGACGGAAACGCATCAGGAACTCCGAATCAGAAACAGAACTCCAAAAAAGAGAACGCGCCTAAACAGAATGCAAAGAAAGACTCTACCTCGGGTCATGATAAAAACGCTCCCAAAAAGAAAAGCCGTCGTCGACGACGAAAAAAGCCCAGTCCCAATAGTGGTGGCGAGAAAAAATAATCTTCTGTTGAAGATAACTTAGGAGAAAACCTCTCCAAGAACCGCGTCTGCGTGTTCCAGAACTTCGTCAAGAATCGCTTCGCTGTGGAGCAAAGAAAGAAATCCAGCCTCGTATTGGCTTGGCGCGTAGTAAACGCCGCGCTTTAGCATCGCGTGGAAAAAAGTGTTGAATTTTTCGAGGTCGCATGCCGCAACATCCTCGTGTCTGTCGATCTTTTTATCAGTGAAGAAAAGACCAAACATGGATCCAACACGCGTTTGAGAAAGAGGAAGACTTCGACGTGTGATGATTTCATCCATCCCTTTTTCCAGGTAACTCCCAAGTCTTTCGAGTTCAGCATAAGCGGATTCGTCGAGTCGTTTAAGGGTTTCGATTCCTGCGCTTACAGCGACTGGATTCCCGGAAAGTGTTCCCGCCTGGTAGATCGGTCCATCAGGTGCAATTTGTCGCATCAGATCTTCGCGGCCGCCATAAGCTGCTAAAGGGAATCCACCGCCGATAACTTTTCCAAAGCAAAAAAGATCGGGCGTGACGCCATAACGTTCCGCAGCACCTCCACGCCCTACACGGAAGCCCGTCATCACTTCATCAAAAATGAGGAGACTTTCGTTTTCTTCACACAAGGTTTTCAATCCTTGGAGGAAGCCTTCTTGTGGAGGAATACAACCTGTGTTTCCACAGATCGGTTCGACGATGATCGCTGCGATCTCGCCTTTGTTTGACTTAAAAAGGGCCTCGACACTTTCCAAATCGTTAAAGGAGGCTAGAAGCGTGTCTTTGGCGGTTCCCTTCGTCACGCCTGGCGAGTTAGGGAGTCCCAGCGTCAACGCTCCAGATCCAGCGGCGATGAGAAAACAATCAGCGTGTCCGTGGTAGCATCCTTTGAATTTAATGATTTTTTCGCGATGCACCGCGCCTCTAGCTAAACGCACAGCCGACATACAGGCTTCGGTTCCCGAAGAAACCAAGCGCAAAACATCAACGCCCTTCACGCGATCGACCACCATTTCGGCCAGATCAATTTCGATTTCGGTGGGAGCGCCAAAAGAGCTTCCACGGGCCATCGCAGCCTGACACCTTTCGACGACACGATCGTCGGCATGCCCGATGATAGCCGGTCCCCAGGTGAGCACGAAATCGATATACTTATTGTCATCCACGTCCCACATATGCGGACCCTTGGCTTTGGCAATAAAAGGAGGCGTTCCGCCAACCGATTTGAAGGCTCGAACAGGAGAGTTTACCCCGCCCGGGATGACACGTTGAGCGCGAGACAGAAGCGAACGGCTTTTTTCAAACATTAGAATCCTTTGAAGTTTGGCTGACTGTCTAGAAATATTGAGAAGGCGTCAAACCTCCTTTACATTAATTGGGAGCAAGGTTTCTATTGGAGAAAGATGGAGCTTGGGTCACTCTTTTCGAGTTGTAGGGTTAACGACCGGACCTGCCTCGAAAGGGAAAGAAGCTGGACGAGATAAAAATGGCCTTCAAGGTGTTGTGATGAAGTTATTAAAGTATTTCATTTTACCCATTCTTTTTACGATTATTGGTTTTTTTCTATCATTTTTGGTGGGGCCCTTTTTGACCTCTTCGACGAGCTATGAGGCGCTCCTCCCCATTATTTTCGTGGGGCTTCTTCTCGGAAATGGTGTAGGATTTTATCTCGCCTGGTTGTGGTATAAGAGAGATAAGACCAAAGCGTTCTCTAAGGATTGAATTCTCTCCTATGTTTTCTTGTAACGATGATTTCTATAATGTTCAGACTCGTAAATATCTGCTTTTAATTCTTATTTTCACAATTCTTGGCGTTGCTCTCGTTCTCAGCGTGGGCTTATCACTGATACCCAATACGAATGATGAGCAAGAGATTCCTCTAATGTTTCTCGGACGACTTGTCGGAAATGGTGCAGGCGGTTTTTTGGGCTTGGCAGTGGTATAAAAAGGATAAGAGGGCGGATCTACTTTTGCCTTAAAGTATGAGAATAGAGTGGTGGTCGGACTTGAGTTTCTCGCTTCCCTTTAAAAAACCTAGCTCGATAAGAAAGGCAATTTCAATTAAATTCCCTCCACATTTTTCAATCAAAAGCTCGGCCGCTGCCGCAGTTCCACCGGTGGCTAGAAGGTCATCGATAAGTAAAACCCGTTCGTCTTTTTTGATGGACGAAGTATGCATTTCGATTCGATCGCTTCCATATTCGAGATCATAATCGACGCCGATTTTCTCAGCAGGAAGTTTTCCAGGTTTTCGAATCAAAACAAATCCCACACCAAGCTCTTTGGCCAATGGCGCACCGAAAATAAAGCCGCGGCTTTCGATACCCGCAATTTTATCGATCTTGCCTTTATAGCGATCAGCGAGCGCGTCGATAACTTCCGCGAAGAGTTCTGGGTTTTCCAGAAGAGGGGTAATATCTTTGAAGAGAATGCCCTCTTTTGGGAAGTCTGGAACGTCTCGTAAACCCGCGCTAACTTTTTCTGCCAATGTCATATTTTTCCTTTTTTGAGTTATTCAGTCTTTCGTATCGGTGAACCAAGATCGAATTTGGGACATTAATCGGTATTGTGTGCGGTCGATCTGGACGGGCGTAATCGTGATTTTTCCTTCGGCGTTGAGGTTGCAATCCGAGCCTGGCATAAAATCGTGGCCCAATTGTTTTCCACCGATCCAATAATAAGGGCGACCACGAGGATCTTCGGATTCGACGATGTTTTCTTCGTATCGACGTCGACCCAAGGGAGCAACATGAATCTCATCATCCTTCTTTGCGTCTTTGGGAACATTTAAATTAAGCAAAATATCGCGCGGTAAACCATTTTTCAGAATCGTTTTTGCGACGCGTTTTGTAATAGCCGCACTCGTTGAAAAATCGCGAGAGCGGTAGGATGTTAAACTCACCGCAAGGGATGCAATTCCCATCAACGTTGCTTGCGTTGCCGCAGCAACCGTACCGCTAAAGATCACATCGTCGCCAAGATTTGCGCCTTTATTAATCCCCGAAATACAGATGGCCGGACGTTTTTTCATTAACTTGTGTAAGGCGAAATAGGTGCAATCGGTGGGCGTTCCGGAGAGGGAAAAAAATCGCGTTTCGTGCTCATAGAGTCGGATAGGATCCCAAAGGGTTATCGCATTACTGACAGCACTTTGCTCGGTATGGGGTGCCACAATCCAAAGCTCGCCCATGTCTTGTAGCTCTCGTCGCAGAGCATCGAGGCCGGGTGAATCGTATCCGTCATCGTTACTTAAGAGGATTATTGGTTTCACGTTATTTCTTTTTCGAGAGAGAGATTTTCATGAGGTAAAGCGCCTCAAATGCTGCGTTAGACACAAGCTGACTTTCGACCGGAAAATCACTAAGCAAGTTTACTTTTTTATTTGAAGATAAATTGAAATCACTTTTTAAATTGAGCCCTTCAAATTGATCGAGAAAGGAAGGCGAGCCAAGGGCGCGCGAAGAACGATTTTCGAAAACACGAATTCGACTGATTTTACCGGCTTTATTAACGGCCACCCCAACATCGAAACGAGCCGTGCTTTGGTTTTCCACCCGAGGGTCAATGAACATCGCTACACCTAGAAACTTTTTACTTTTCCCTTCCTTTTTAAGTGCAATGTAGAAGGTCGGAGCGAGGTCCTCGGGGAAGAGTTTAAACCCAAGTGTTTTTTCGATCTCTTTAACTTTCTCGTCGGCGTAGGTATCCGATTTTACGAGGAAAGTATTGGCTTCGGGGAAGAGGGCGTTGAGATGTTTCTCTGTCGTTTCCCAACTTCCAAATGTGGACAAATGCGCGAAAGCATCAAAGGGAAAAATTGAAATGAAGGCGAAAAGGAAGCCGACAATGAGTCGGGATAGGACGCTACTAAGACGATGTTCGAACGAGGCATTTTTCTTATATGCTACCATCTCATCTCCTATTTGCCTTTGAGGTCGCTATTTTCTTTTTTTAGCTTGCCGACCTGTCGTTGGAGTCGGTCGAGTTCTCTTTTCATTGTTCTCAAGTCATCGCTGGTGGCTAGGTTGAGACGTTTGGCCAGATTGTTCTTCTGTTCATCGATTTCGCTTTTGATCGCAAAACCCGTTTGAAAAGCTTTTCCGAGCGCGTTTTGAAACTTCTCGTTAGACATGACCTTTTGCGCCCCCGGATTTTGCATTACTTTCATCGCGCTTTTTAATATTTTTTCTCGCCAGTCAGCCATCGTTTACTCCTAAGAAAGACCAAGTGAAGATGTGCATTGGGCCATCGAAAGTCAAGTCTAATGGATGGCTTTTAAAAGAATGCGGGTGGAGGAGACAAATTTATTTCCCTCGATTTCCGCAATACTTTGTAGCGTGATTGTTGCACTTTCGAGTCCTCCATCGTTCATGTTAACAAGGGTGGTTCCACTCCCCGAAAGGGAGATCGGAGTGGAGGCAATCGTTTTCTGTTGATGCATTTGTTGTTTGATAACGAATGCTTTTTCATTTTTGCCCAAAAGCTGCCGCTCGCCGGAATAGAGAATGTCTTCCCCCTCTTTGACTGAAAAGAACCACTTGTCGCCACTCTTTACTTTTTCACCGGGAGTTTGAACAAAGGCAAGCGACAAAGATTCTTGAATCAAACGGAGAACGCTACGTAGTTTACCCGGGTCTGAGCTTATCAGCGTTGCACCTCTGTGATTATGAGTGTCGACTTTGATTTCGTATTTTATCGTCTCGATGAGCAGCGCAACATCAAAGGACACTTCGGGATGAAGGGGCGTTTTCGTGTCACCATAAATCTCGACCGCCGCGTTTTTGAATGAACGATGAAGGATCGTGTCACTCTTTTTCTCTTCAATAAGTTCAAAACTTAATCGCGTAAGGGTATGCTTCTTGCTTTTTACACCTTCTTGTTGAATGAAAACTTTGTATTTTTTAGATTGATTCGAAAAAGGCAAGGTCGTTTTTTTTTCAATCTTTTCGACTAAGGGTTGCTCAATATCGAAAGCCTCCACATGTCCGGCTGGCAGTGTTGAGGGGGTAGAATTGAGCGCTAAGGCAAAACCTAAAACACCCAAAAGAAGCGCGATGAGAAAAATTGGCCAGACATGTTGCTCAGATTTTAGATTCGTATCGGACAAAAAAACGCTCACAAAAGGTTTTTGATATTTTCACAGAATCTCTATAACTACAGACTCTGGCTCTCGTAAATGGAGAAATGTTGTCAAAAGAGAAATATAATTTCCAATGTACCCAGTGCGGCGATTGTTGTCGTCGACCTGGCGTGGTCGAATTCGATGCCGAGGACTTCGCCGCCCTCTTGACCTTTCTCGATATCGACCGGCGCTCCTTCATTGAGAAATATTATTCCACCGAAGACGAAAGTTCGGTCCTCTTGTGGGTGGAAGAGGGACGTCCCTGTCCCTTCCTTGTCGATAACCGTTGTTCGGTATTTGAGGTCCGACCAAAACAATGCCGAACCTACCCTTTTTGGGCCGAGCTTTTGGATAAAGGTGCCTGGAAAGAGGAGGCACACGATTGCCCCGGTATCGGTCAAGGCCCCTCTTATACTAAAACTGAGATCGAAGAGATTCGCGATAATAATAAAGCCACCAAATAAGGACCAGACAACCACAACGAAAATCCCTCGCCGGATTTGGAAGAAGATTCCTCTGGTTTGTAATATGGAAAAAGTATTAGAACTTGTGGAACGAAAAGGCGCTGAAACCTTGTACTAAAAATAGGCCTCAAAACCCAAATATTGACGAAATTCACACCCGACCTCTTGTCGCAAGTTGTCAGTCTTTTTGCTAACAAATCGCCCATTTCTACGTAAACTCAAAAAGACAAAAACACCTATGACAAAAACGAACGTTTTTGTCTCAAACGAAACTTGCACGCTTGTCGCCAAAAAATTAAGAAAGGGACTGGTTAGCCAGCGCACTCTAATGTGAGTTGGCAGTTCTAAGGTGTGTTGGGTATCCCATTGAGAAGCTTTTCCCAAACCTTCCCTCAAAAACAATGAGTGGCTTCGCCAAATATGTCTGCAAGACTCGTTCAGTAAGTAAAAGCGTTCGATTTGGGATTTCTAGGTGTTTGATTCGTTGATTTAGCATCCACCTTTTAGAAAAATGACGCTCAAAATTCAGCTTAGTAAATATTCCGTAGTGGTAAATGAGTTTACTATGTTGGAGTAAGCAGAGGAGTGCCTTAAAAAAAAGTATGAAGTTTAAATTATTTCGTAGATATTGGTAAATCCATTTTGCACACTCTTTTGCTAACGCGCGCTGGGTGAGTTTGTTTATCAGTTGAATCTCAAATGCGCTTCCATACAAGTCTCGTTCGCGTTGTTGTTTGGGGATATAAGTTTGCCGCCTCTCTTTCGAAAGTTTATCTGTCATATTATTCGGAATAAAAGCGGGTTCTGTAAAAATGAACTCAAATCCTGCCACATTTTTCAACTCGGTTTTTAATGCTTCATGCGATGAAT
>JALSKP010000799.1 GCA_026988815.1 Myxococcales bacterium
AACGCCAGCGATCCTATTCCGATGTTGCCGCCTTGAGAGTGCGCGATAATGATGAAATCGGTTGGGTTCTCCCCGGAGGTACGCGCGCAACGGCAATGTTTTTCACCAGTGCGGGCCGCTGTTATACCATGCGTATTGCCGACATTATTCAGACAACAGGTTACGGCGATCCCTTGGCTGCCCTCTTTGCGTTTTCCGACGGCGAACGCGTTGTTGGTGTTGTGACCGATGATGCTCGTGTTCTTTGGTCACCCCCACCGATCGTCTCAGATCAACAAACCATCGATGGCGAAGTCGAATACTCCGAACCGGGATCTCCACAATTTGTGGCGGTGAGTGAGAAAGGACAATCTTTGCGTTTTGCCCTAAGAAACTTCCACGAAATAAGCACAAAGAAAGGAAGGGTCTTCATGAAGTTGGCCAAAGGAGATCGCGTTCTCAATCTTGAACCCACCGTTCGGGACGAGGAAATGATCGTCATCGCAACGACAAACGGACGTGGACTTATCTTTAATGTTTCAGAAATTTCTTTCGTTAAAAATGCCGCCAAAGGTGTGCGTGCCATAACCTTAGAAAAAGGAGATTCCGTACTCGACTTTACTTTATCTAGAAATTCTATGGAGGGTTTGGACGTGGAAACCAATCGCGGCGCGCGCGTCATTATTCGGTCTGCGAAGGCAAAGTTTGAACCCTCATCGAGGGCCAATAAGGGGCGCTGGATTATTAAACGCGGACATCTCATTCGCTCACACCGAACCACCGTCGAATACTCTGATGAAAACGAAGAGGAATAAAAAACCTCTCCTACCTATGGTTAAAATATGAAGGGCAAAAACGAGCAACTCGCAATTTCACAAGTTCAAGATTTCGACTGGTTAAAACGCGTCGATGGATTTTTTGTTGTCGTAAAGGGACAGCTTTGCATCGTAAGTCATCCGGACAGAAATAAGTGGATTTTCGAAGAAGTGTATCGTTGTATACTTTCCCAGACCTTTTCGACTGCAGAACTTCGCCGTGTGTTTAGTTGTCGCGAAGTCGTCGTCGTGGACCTCTCCTTTCTTTCTCGGTGGCGCTATCACGAGAAACGCCTTAACCTTGCGACTCTGGAAAAGCTTATTCAATCCGGAATTGGGCCTGCGAAAACGCTAAAAAATAAGCGCTGGAAACAACGGCTGTCTTATCTTCGTGCACGCTATGAAATTCTCAAATCTCTTTTTCATTCACAGGATTTTAACCATCCGCTTCTTCTTCAGCCCCGACAAACAAAAGACATCGAAAAGTCCTTTTTGCACCAACAGCTTTCCTTTTTCTACGGAACGAGAAGCGCAAATGAGGCTCTTTCGCGCTTTCAAAAATCTACGCCTTTTGAGGTGATTTGGGGGAAAATTCAACCCCATCTTTTCGAGTACGATCGTCTAAAATTAATTATGACCATGCTCGGCGACGAAGACCTCTCGTTGCATTCCTATAAAAAGGACCTCGCCCGATTGTTGAGCGGATACAAAGAAAAACGCAAGCCATTGGTAAGAGACCTCCTGCAGAAAATTTACGAAGATAGCGAAAAACGTCGTCGTGATTATCTCTCCCTTAAATCGATTCAAAGTATTCACGCCTCGATTCTTTTCCCGGAATTCGTCGACATCCTGCTAGCTTTTCCGCAAGACAATCTTGCTTCTATTTTATCTTATAAAGATCGTTCAAGACTGGAAGCGGTCCTTTGCGCAACGCGCGGAAAAGATTTAAAGGTGAGAGACTTGTTTGACCTGGCCGAAAGTAAACTCCATCGCGACGACTTGGAGTCGGGTTACGAAATCGTTCATGAACTTCATTATTTCAAATCCCAATCCGCGCTAAAAAGGTATCTCCGCGTTCGGCGTCGCCATCCCAAAGCGTCAATTCTCAACCAAGAATGGGTGATGCGATTGTTTCACTCAACCGATGATTGGGTCGGCAATCTCGCGCTTTCTCTCATCGCGCCGAGAAAAGAATTTGATCTCGCCGGTTTGTTTACGCTTACTTCAACGCTTCTCAAAGATGTTCTTCCCGAATTCGAAGAAGAGATGGCGATGTGGGATAATCCCACCTTAGAGACGAGGCCCGAAGGATGGGAAAAGGTCGCCGATGCGCTAAATATTACAACCAGCACCGTAGACGCCTATCTTTATTATCGTAAAATATTAGGAGAAGGGTTTACCTTTTCTACCGCTTTGGAAGAGCCTTTGCGTTTGGTCGAAAATGAAGAAAAACAACTTCTATTCTTGAAAAAGAAATTAAAGGATACTCCCGAGAATCATAAAATAGCAGAAATTATAACGGGCTTAGAAGACCCCGAGGGTCGAGATAAGCGAATCGAGAAGGCTCGACTGAGCGCACAAAAAACGATGAAGCGTGCGATAGAGAACATGAAAAGCGATGCGCTTAATGGTGTTCTGATAAAGATCGCAAAAAGGGTTTTGAATCGAAAATATGGATTACGCAAAGATGCCGTTTTCTCGTCTTCGCTACTCAACGCCTTTCATCTCCTCAATTCAGAACGTGTGGACAGTAAATTATTGGCGAGGTTTTTTAAAGCCATCGTCGAAGGTGAGTCGTTTTCACAATGGCCGGAAAATCAAAAGTTTTTGACTAGAAAAAGAGAATTTGATTCCCAAGTTTGGCTCGAAGGATTTGATATCCGTTGTGGTGATTATCGTATTTATGTTGAAAAAGATCCGCTGGAAGCGATTAAAATGGGGTCCTACTTTGATACCTGTTTGGGATTAGAAAATGGGATGAATGCCTTTAGCGCACTCGTGAATGTATGCGATGTGAATAAGCATGTGATCTACGCCAGAAATAGGAAGGGCGCCGTCGTTGCGCGAAAACTTGTGGCCCTAGATTCCAAAAATGGTTTGCTTGGTTACCATACTTATATGCAGTCAAGTGCTCGCGAGAACCTGGGACCCTTCTTTTCCAGCGCGATAGAAGCGTTTGCCGATCGATGTGCGCTGACCTTGGTTGACCAAGGAGAGCCGGAAATACTCACAAGTAAAAATTGGTATAATGACGGCTCGCAGAGCTGGTCCGGGCTGACCATCGAAAACGAGAAAGACCCAGATTGGGAGGCCTTCTATTTGAAGGCGTCGCGGGAGGTTGATCTCGATGCGCTCAAAAAGGTCGCAAAGGAAGGTTATATGCCTTGGCGGACGCTCGCAGAAAGCGAACTTCTCCAGAGAAAAGACTATAGGAGGTGTTATTTCAATCGTATTGGATTTTACCGAATTCAGGATTGTTTTGAGTCTCCAAAGTTCCGATGTGATTGGATAGCCGACGCCTTTCTTAGATCTCGTGGTAGTTGTGAATTCGACTCATATGGTGAATCCTCACTGATTCGAATCGATATTTCATTCTCCTCTCTAGGCCCCAAGACGCTGGTTTCCATTCTCGAAAAATACTGGAAGGTTGCCAGGGCGTTACCAATCCCTTGTCTGGTTGAGCGTTTTCATGATGATTGTTTCAAGAGTTTTGAAAAAGCCTGGCGAGACCTTTTTTTGGCCGCCCATCTTTCGGGCGAGGATATCTCTTGTGTTGAAAGTCTGCTCGATCACCGCCATGCGAGTGTGCGTCGCATTGCTCTCTTGGTGTTTGCCTGCGTACCAACGCCCCCAAGAAAATTGCGAAAGTTACTAAAACAAACGAAAGAGACGAAGGAAGGGATTGATATAGTAAGAGCACTTACCTTATGCGCAGATCAAAGAGACCTCGGTAGTATAAAAAATCTATTTCTTAAGGCGCCTTCAAATTCGGTGTTCGCTTATGCGTTGATGCTGCTCGGACAAGAGGCGCTTGTCCGGAAAAACTGGGTTTTTGATGAAAAGGACGAGAGCGAAGAGGCGCTAGCTCTAGGGCGATCGCTTGGGCCCTTGGTTACTTTCGATGGGTTCAGGAAAAAGATATATGGTTCAGACAATCGAAAGGAGCGTGCCGAGTTGTTGGAAAAACTTCTGCAGTTCGGTCAGTTCTTCGGGGACGTGGAGAAACTCGACAGACCCAAAACTCAACTTTATACGCACATCGAAAGCATCAAAAAAGGTAAAAATGACGCCTATTTTTCGAAGGGAAGTATAGGCGCCCTTTATGGTCCAGGTGTCGCTTTTTCAATGTTAGAATGTATTGCTCAAGAAAAAGAGGATAGACGTTCGGCGCTCTTTTCCCTTTTAAAAAGGTCAAGGGAGCTTTTATTGGCAAGCTATATCTCTCCCGGAAGAGTCGTTTATGTGGGACGAGAAATTGAAGCTCAAAAATGCATACATAGTAAAGTAAAAGACTATTTTTCGCTCGGACAAACAGTCATAGCAGGCGGTGATTATGAAAGGATTACCCTAGCGTTGCGAACCCAAGAACCTGTTCGCCTTCGCGCTCTGAGGCGTTTGCGAAACCAAATTCTAAACAATGGTGGTCGAGGCATATCGATGTTTTTTGAGAATGTTTGTAATAGCGTCGTGTTGGAAAAAGGTGACGCCTTTATCGAAGAGACCCTACGTATGGTCAAGATCGACGATGCCCCGTGGTATATTTCAACCTTGCTCAATCAGCATGATCGCATCGTGGCAATCGTGAAGAAAGTATGGCCGGACCTCCTTCCCAAGCAGTGAACAGACTTCTAGAAGGCAAGGAAAACCTCCCCCCTTGGGAGAGAGGATAAGAAAAAACCTCGCTCCTCCGCCGGGAGCGGGATAAGAGGAAAATAAAGTTACTCATACAAATAACCGAACTCTTAAACGAATTTAAGAAATTTATGATCTCGCAGTCAATTCGAGATGGATGGGTGTGATCGGTCGCAAGGTGATCGCGGGTTCAAGGACGAGTTCGTCTTTAGTAACATCTTTTACAGAATATTTTTGGAGGATAGTTGAAACAACGAGAAGCATTTCCATCATCGCAAAATGCTTTCCGATACAGAGCCGAGCGCCGCCGCCGAATGGGATAAAAGCAAAGCGCGGATTGTTATCCAGCGAGCCGTCCAGCCATCGAGAGGGATTGAACTTTAAAGGGTTTTTATACCAGCGGGAGTCGTGATGAATCGCACAAATGGGAATACCAACTTGGTGGCCTTTTTTATAAGTGATCCCGTCGATATCAAAATCGTCGGTGATTTCTCGAGCGATAAGCCAGGCGGGCGGATACAAACGCATGGCCTCATTTGCAAACGCCTCCAAATAGATCAGCTCTTTGGTGTGTTCCATATTGGGGATTTCCTCGCCGATGATCTCGTCGATTTCTGTTTGAGCACGCCTTAAGGTATCCGGGTTTTTTGCCAACAAAAGTAACATATAGGTGATCGAGAGGGCCGTGGTTTCGTGACCGGCAAGGAACATCGTTATCGCTTCATCACGAAGTTGTTTGTCTGACATGGCATTGCCGTCTTCGTCCTTGGAAATCATAAAACGATTCAGCAGATCATCGCTATCGCCGTCTTCTTTTCGACGCGTATTGATAACGTCATAAATGATTTTATCGAGAATTTGAATGGAGGCTTGAAAGGTTTTTCGGTGAGGCGCGTTCACGAATTTTGGAACCATCGTCCACGCGGTGTGATGCTCTTTTGCAAAACTTTCCATCGTGTCGTCGATCGCCTTTCCTGCCTCTTTTGCGATATCCAACTGATCGATACCTAAGAGGGTTTTCATGACGATGCGTAGGGTGAGGGCCATCATTTCTTTTTGGGTATGGATGACTTGCCCATCTTTCCACGTCGAGACGGCATCCCTTGTATAGTCGGTCATCGTCGTCGCATAGGAGCGGATTTGTTTAGGGCTCAATGAAGGCGAGGCGAGTTTTCGCTGCTTTTTCCATGATTCTCCTTCGTTGGTCAGCAAGCCAATACCAAGAAGATCGTCCAAAGAATGTGTGATGACATCTTTTTTTAGATTGGCGTTGTTTTTTAGAAGAAGGGTTTCGATGACCTCAGGATCGTGAATGGCATAGAATGGAATGTTAGCCAAACGGTACCAATAGGTGTCTCCATATCGGCCCTTCATTATTTTGAAAAATCGTATTTGATCTTCGAAAAATAGTTTTTGAGTCGCCAACCATTGCGAAGATGCCGGACCTTTGGTTCCTGCAGGACGCATTTTTAAAAAATCGAAATTCTCTTTTATTTCTTCAAACATGTTGTCTCCGTAGAAGAAGGGAAGGGTAGAGGAATTACCGAGACTTTCAAGCGGAGAAAATAGTTGACCAGTTTACTACATGTGCAAAGGGGGCCGCTGCCTTGAAACGCTAGCGTAAGCGTGTATTATTTAATGGGTAAATAGCTGTTGATAAATGTGTACTAAATAGAGGAATGAAAAATGGATCATCTAAAAGGAAAAACAATCGTGTTAAGCGGGACCTTCAGCGCATTTTCACGAAACGAAGCTGCCACCGTTTTAAAGGCGTGTGGGGCGCGCGTTACAGGCTCAATTAGTGGAAAAACGGACGCGCTCATCACGGGGAAAAATCCAGGATTGAGCAAACTCATCAGTGCTAAAAAACATGATGTCGTTATTCTGAACGAAGACGATCTGCACGATATTTTGAAAGGTTTGGCGCTTCCCGGCGACCTTCTCCAGGAAGAACCCGAAGAGGTCGAAAGACAAACGACTCCTATTCCTTATGAGGAGGAAATTAGAGATGGTAAAAAGACAACCTATTATCCCAACTCAAAACAGATCCACATTGTCGGTGAATTTAAGAAGGGTTTACGCGAGGGGTCTTGGAAAGAGTACTGGCCCAATGGTCAAATGAAACAAGATTACGGTTGGAAAGATGGCCTCAAAGATGGCGTGGAATACGATTGGCGAGATGACGCGATTCAGGTTTGTGAAGGCCAAAATAAAAAACACCAGCGACAAGGTAAATGGGTTTATTGGCACAGAAATGGAGAGTACAAACAATCCTATCAATATAAAGCTGGCAAAACTTTCGGCGACTATATTTGGAACGGCGAGGACGGAAAGCCAAAGGGAAGAGGCGCCTTTGAAGACGGAAAACGTGTTGGTCGCTGGGAATGGTGGGAGGACAAAGTGCACCACCATACGATTACCCATTACGAAAACGGACAACGCGACGGCGCAAACGAGGTCTTTTATAAAAACGGACAGTTGGCCTATAGCGTTCGTTACGAAGATGGGCATAAAAATGGACCATTTTTGGGTTGCGTTTAAGGCGATAAGGAATTGCCCGACCTCGCCCCTTCTAAAGGCCGCTTTTTTGAGATTGCTCGACGAAGAAAAAACAGGAGACTATCAGGCCTATCAACATCTAAAGTCGGGGATTGAGGGATTGCTCAATCCGAAGGCTTGGGTGGAATGGATTCATGAAAATGGGGGTGGAGCGGCTTCGAGCGAATACGCACAGATCTATGGAAAAACATTTTCAGCCTTTAAAGACAATCTCGGTAAAAGCGAACAAAAGCCTTTGGATAAGATTGAAAAACTTCAACTCGAATGCGGTGATCTAGGCGAGACGATTTATGCATTGCGAAAGCTAGAAGAAGCAAAAGATAAAACCCACTTGAATTTGATTGGCGGAGTCGCGCCCGGAGTGGATGCCTCACGTTGGCCCCAAGAGGATGATGAGTGGATGGAGCATAAATTTACGCTTGATCTGGACACGATGCCGGATTTGAAAAAGCGTTTTCCAGATTTTCGAACGATGTCGTTTTTTTGTGATGATGAGAGCGATAATTATATCGACGGTGGCGGGACGCAGGTGCTTTTTTCTACCGACGCGCAGGTGCAAAAAAATGATGCGCCTGAGGATCTGAATTCTAGTCGTCCCAGATACTTCGAAGCCGTGGAACTCAAGGTCGATATGAGCAATGAATCCCAACGTGATAAAGTCTATAGCCTACCTGCAAGGGTGCTCGGCGATCCTATCTGGCTGCAAGGTGAGGAAGGAGGCGCAAACTTTATTATGCAATTTGACGAATTCTGTTGTGATATCAATTTAGGGGACATGGGTCTGATGTATGTTTTCTCGGACGATGCCTTTTGGCAATGCCATTAAAAATCTACCCCCTCAAATCGACAATCTAAAACAAAGCAGGTAAAAGGCTGGGAACCTAAAGGATTTGAATATGAAACGTACCATGCTTGGTTTTGTGATTTTAAGCTGCGCGCTTAGTTTGGGCTGCGAAACGCCTGAAGAAAAAGCGCGCAATCTCATTGAGCGTAGCCTCAAAGATTGTAAAAAAATGGAAGGCGAGTTTGTCACGATTAAACTCAATGTGGGCGAAGATCGTATTCTTAAATCGACCTGCGATAATCCAATCACAAGTCTTAAAATGAAAGAAGGTGATATGGCTGATGTCATGGTTGGTCCCTATCTTTGGAGCGCCGGTTTACACGAAGTTTCCGGTGTTTGGGTTGTGGCTAATATCGAGTGGGAAGATCTCGATAAGGCGATTCGAATGACCAAAGACGACGCCAAAATTGAATCGAGAACCAAAGGCATTCCGATGTGGGAGTCCGTTCAGAAAACGCTGCCCACCTCGCCCTGGATTCGTGAACAACGCTTCGATAACGTTCTTGCCCTTCGTAAAAAAACGCGAGGGAAATCAAAAAATCCGACCGAGCTCGGTCCAGCCAAAGCGGTCTTTGATGAGCTCGTGAACTGGGCGAAAAAAGATCATCCCGATCTGGCAGCACAGACCCAGTTAAAAGTGGTTAACTACTTTAAAGATCAGGGCGATAAATTAGAAATGGCCTTGGAAGGTATCGGATCTCAAGACGGCCATTTTGAGGCCTCTATTCGTCAGGCAGAAAAAGATGGCGATAAGAAAACGATTGAAAAATATACGAAAAAACTCGAAGAATCTCGTGCCGGGCGAGATGCCGAGATCGCGTTGGTGAATCAACGTATTTCGATAGTGAGAAAGCATGCATGTGATATTTCAAAACAAATATCTCCATCGAGCGTGACCAATCCTGATTTAAAAAAGACCCTCGCTTCGTCGTTGAGCGGTATCTGCAACTAGGATTCTAGAATTGCGTCCCAGAGATCTTCCAAGACAATAAGTCGATCGTGGGTGGAGGAACTTACCTCCGAGCTTTCCCGAGATTCAAAACCAAAAGGGTCACGAAGACGAATGGTCGTATCATCGATCTTAATGAGGCCTACCGCTTCCAGAATATCAACCAGATCTTGATCTGTACTTTGTTCCGAAAAAGGCCCAACTCCAGAATGTTTGAGAATCCCAATACCTTTACGAGAGAGCGCCTTTTCGATGAGCTTTATTGGGCTGCCGATATCGCGACCGCGAAACCAAACACGAATCCCATACATATCTGTTGACCAGGTGAGCACCGAGCGCTGGTGGTCTTGTAAGGAAAGCATCGATAGGGCCAACGTGATGTAGGGCACTGTGGTGGACAACAAGGCGCGGAGATCGGGACCGCCGCGCTTAAGGGTAGAAATAGTAGACGAGTTTACAGGTACGTTTCCAAACCAAGGCGCATCGTCGATTTCTTGGGTGGCAGATCCCCACGTTTTTTGAGAAAATTCTAATTCCGCGTCAACGACAAAGGCCTTGACTTGGCGTGGAAAACCCACGTGCATGATCCCCGAGGCGCCAAAGCTTCTCGCCGCCATCGCGGTTAAAAAAGCTCGCCCTTCATACTCAAAACTTCCGCCGCTAGGTTCAATCGTATCGCCGTTTTCCCAATTGATGGCGGAGGGTTTGTAGGCAATTTCCAACATCGTTGTAATACCTGATGCACGTCGTTTGATCGTTGCCTCGGATAGCTCAGAGCGCGCCGCGATGGCCGCCATCGCGGCGCGTTTGGTATCAGCGTCTCCAGTCTCTCTTTTGATCTTTTGGATGTCCCGAATAAGGGAGCGAGCAAACATCGCGTCTCGGAAAAGTCGGGCTCTCATGTCTAGATTTTTAGTAAAGATACGTCCTATGTCCGTAAGCTTGATGACGCCTTTTTCTGGTAGGAAAGAAAACTTTAGCCAACGCGAAAAATCCGAATAATAGCGTACCGTTCGTGCATCGATGAGCATCATGCGCGCCAGCTCATCCAAGTCATGATTGCCTGCGTGAACGAGATTTAGAAAATCAATGAAAAGCGCAATGCTGTTAGCCTGAGGAATCTCGGCTGTGGTCCGTAGAAGATCGAGCTGAGCGTCTTTTTTTCCCGACTCCTTTCTATCGTCATTCTTGCTCATCGTTAAAGTATAGCTATTTTTTGGAAAAAAAAGTAGCGCTTAAAATTAATCGTCAATCATGATTGACTATATGTGGTTTTACTAAAAGGATAGGTATGAAATTCTGGAAAAAAATAGATAAAGATATTTGGGAATACACATATAAATTAAGAACGCCGGTGGTATTTGGTTTCCAATCCGCTGTACGGCGATTCGTTTGGCCTCCGGTGAAATATGGTTGCATTCTCCGTGTTCATTTTCGGAGGAGGGCGCTCGAGAATTAGCGACCTTGGGAGGTTAAATACATTATTGCACCCAACGCCTACCATCATCTATTTGTGCCCAAGACAGCTCATTTGTTCCCGAACGCAGAAAAATGGTGCGCTCCGGGCGTCCAGAAAAAGCAGAAAAAATGTTTCTTTGAGGCCACAGCTTTTTCCCCACCTGTCGGTCGAAGGCGATCGCATCGCGCGCTCTTCGTAGGGCGTGGCCTTGTGCCTCGCCTCGTTTACCGAGATCGCCAAGAAAATGGGAATTTCAAAACAAGCGCTTGCTAAATCAGTGGATGAACTCGAAGCGATGGGGGCGGTGGAGAAGATTCCCGATCCCCTTGATGGTCGTGCCAATTTGGTCCGACTGAATCCACGTGTATTTCTCGCGGGTTTAGACGCTCTTCGCGAGATTGAGCATTCCTTTAGAGAAGAAATCGGAGCCAAGAGAATGGATGCCTTTTTTGATACGCTGCTTGATTTGAATACCTTTTTAGATAAGCAGGAAGAGTCCTAAAATTTAAATTGGGTTTGTATCCCCGAACTGGTAGAAAGATCTTTATCAATATCGATGTAGTATTTTGAAAAGCGATTTATACAAGCGACGACTCGTTCTATTCACCGGCAAGGGCGGTGTGGGCAAGACCACGGTGGCTAGCGCCTTCGCGCTGAGCTGCGCGAAACGCGGCATGAAAACCTTGCTAATGCAAGTCAATGCCAAGGATAGAATAGGTGCTATTTTCAACCAAGATCCCATCGGCGAGGAAATGGTTGAATTGGGTCCCAACCTCTATTGCGTGAATAGTACGCCAGCCTCGGCGATGCGCGAATACGCATTGATGACCCTAAAAATAAAAATTATCTATAGGGCCGTGTTCGAGAATAAAATCGTGCAGTCCTTTCTGAACGCAATTCCGGGGATCAGCGAACTCGTCCTACTTGGTAAAGCCTACTACCATGCGGCGGTCGAAAAGAGGGGGAAAAAACGACGTTGGGATATTGTGGTATTGGATGCGCCAGCGACAGGCCACGGGATTTTTCTTTTAAAAATACCCAGCGTAGTGACCTCGATTATTGAAAGTGGTCATATGTTTGAAGAAGCCGAGCGTATGAAAGCCATGCTCGAAGATCCAGAATTTACGTCTGTGAATATCGTAACATTGTTGGAAGATTTGCCGATTAACGAATCGAAGATGTTATCGGAAACGCTCCAGGAGGAACTCAATATTGCGGTTGATTACATTTTTGCAAATAAAGTTCTTTCTAATCCATTTACAGAAGAAGAAGAAAATACTTTGCATCGCTTAGAGGATAGCGACACCCTGTTGGACTCGCTTTTCCAGAGCGCGCGTTTTCACGGCGCGCGTGTAGCATCACAAAAAAAGTATGCTGATATACTCAAGGAGAAAATCGATTGTTTTACCATAGAAATACCCTATTTCTTTGACGGCGCAGATCGGGCCGAGCAGATCGAAAAGATATCGAAGATCATTTCGACACAATTGAATCAAACAGGAGAGGTAGAATGAGCGTCTCCACGTCAGGAAAACTCGCCGAATTGGTTTCAAGAAAACGTGTCATTATTTGCGTTGGCTCCGGCGGCGTAGGTAAAACCACAACCAGCGCCATTATAGCTCTCCAAGAAGCCAAACGCGGTAAAAAAGTAATCGTTCTTACTATTGATCCCGCGAAACGCTTGGCCAACGCTCTGGGTCTGGCCTCCTTTACCGGAAAAGCGCAGAAGGTCGAACTTGAGATGGAAGGCGAGTTATGGGCGATGATGTTGGACATGAAAGCCTGCTTTGATGAGGTCGTCGTTCGCTACGCTCCTCCAGAAAGTCGGGATGAGATTCTTAGTAACCGAATTTACGAATATTTTTCAACAAGTCTAGCCGGTACACAAGAGTACGCTGCCTCGGAACGCCTCTACCAATTATACGAAAGCGGCGAATACGATCTTATTGTGCTCGATACTCCGCCAACAACCCATGCCCTGGATTTCTTGGAGGCGCCCAATCGCCTCGGAGATGCCGTAAATAGTCGAGCGTTGCAATGGTTGTATAAACCCACAGTATTTGCGGGGAAAAAAGGATTGGGTGTATTTTCAATGGGGACAACCTATGTGGTTCGTATTCTCAGCAAGCTAACCGGCGCGCAGCTTCTAGAGGAGTTTTCAACTTTCCTCAGTGCTTTTTCGACGCTTTTTGACGGACTTCAAGAAAGAGGAAAGGCGGTGCGTGATTTGCTTTCTCGCGATGAAAGTACCTTCATCGTCGTTTCTACGCCCGATCCTTTGACCTTAAAAGAGGCCGCTTTCTTTTACGAAAAGTTGGGAAAAGATCAAAATACAGTGGGCGCTTTTGTGATCAATCGTGTGCACGATTTTGGTATTGACGATGAAGATTTACGCCGACCCATTGTAAATATTTCTACTAAACTCGATACACAATTTGAAAACCCGCGTAGTGTTGCACAAAAATTAGTAGACATTGCAAGTAAATATAGCACCTTGAAGAAGCAAGATTTTAGGGCAATGAAGGATTTGAAAAATAATGTGAGCGGCGATGTCCCCATCGTTTATATGCCTTATTTCGATCGTGATATTCATAATGCTGAAGGGTTAGAAAGAGCGCGTTTAGAACTCTTCGATAAGGAAAAGAGGATTTAATGTTTGGCTTGAGCAAAGACATTCTTGAAGAAATAAGAGCCCACTTGGAGGCCAGGAAAGGCGAACTTCTGTGCGAGGGAGACGGCAAAGCCGATCCCAACCGCACCGATTCGCTGTCGGTTCCCGATGAGGATACTCAACCTTATACTGAAATGAACCAAGTTCTGACCTCCCGACAGAATCGCCTTCGTGCTGAAGAGCTTGAGAAGGTAGAGGTTGCACTCCAACGTCTTGAAAACAATCCTGATGAATTTGGTCTTTGCCAAACATGCGAGGAGGCGATCAAGACAGGGCGTTTGAAAGTCATGCCTTGGGCGCGTTTCTGTGTTCCGTGTAAAGAGGAGGCCTCTGATAACAAACGTGGATACCGTCGTAGAAATACGCGTGATTTTATCGAATGAAACGGATTTTCGATTGAACTAGGATTTTGCGCCACGAAAGATCGCCACAGCGGCAACGACAAGGGCGAAAATGTTTCCCATCGCTATTTTCACAGGCGCCATCGCGAATTCGGTACCACGGGCGCGCATCGCATCGGCGCTTCCCGCTTTGGCAAATTTGATGGCGTCTTCCAATTCCCCCATCGCAAGCCCGTAGGCCAAAGCGGCAAAGCCAAAAGAAATAAGGGCAATGACGATCAGGCAAGCTCCGAGCGCGACCCAGGACCTCTTAGCGTTTTTCGGCGGAGAAAGGAAAGTGTATATAGTAAAAAAGCTTACGAAAATTCCGCCAACAAGGGTGAAAATAACGATCATCGAAAAGGGTCCTAATTCCTGCATTTTTTTCCAATAGTTTTATAGTTGTGAGGGAGCATGGTTGGAATGCTTCCCGACAAAAGTTTTTAGTAATTATCAGATCTTTAGAAAAGACACGTTCGAGTAAAAATGCGAAGACCGGAGGTCTTACTCAATCAAGCGTGGCGAGGTACTTTTCGACGCCGCGATTGGCCTCTTTCATATTTGGCGTAATCATTTTCACGACAAATTTCTCAATGGCGCCGCCGACTTTTCCGGCAATAAGGCGAGGCACGCCAGGTATCTTTTTTGCGTCTACTTTTAAGTCCCCAAGAATGTGAACCTCAGTTTGGTCGCCAACTTTTTTGTAGGTTGTTTTACCACCACAGGAGATCGCATCGCTCAGAAACCCAACTTCCATATCCCACTTTACTGAAAATTCTTCGTCATCCCAATGTGCGGTGTCTTTCCACTGGAGCATTTCCTGGCTGATGAATCTCTGGGCCAAAGAAGGAATATCTTCGTCGGCGGCGTACCAAATATTGACGATTTTTACGGAATTCTCATCCACGCGTTCGTAATCGGTTCGCTCAATATTTTTTACCGTCGGGAGATAAGGTAGAAGTTCTACCAAATTATCTCGAAAGGTTTCGTAAACCGTGTCACGATCGAAGGTGACTTTGTCAGTAATGTCGATTTTTGCCATGTTTTTTTCCTATTTTTTATAATTTTCGGGTTTCCATCCAGGAAAGTCCGCAGGTTGCCCTTGCTCAAAGAACTCTGCATTAAGCTCAATGAAGGGAATCCATTTTTCTGGAGTATCGTCCTCTTCAAAAATAGCTTCTACGGGGCAATCGGGTTCGCACGCGCCGCAATCGATACAGATATCTGGATCAATATAAAGTTGTAGATTTCCAAGCGCCGCTACACCATCGTTATCACGAATGGCCTTGATTTCATCAAGGGGTAGAGGACCGATAATACAATCCACAGGACAAACGGAAACACAGATCGTGTCACAGGTGCCTATGCATGGTTCAGCGATGATAAATGCCATCGTTACTCCTTCTCTTTCCGCGTTGTGCGGACCAGGCCTATCATTGACAAAAATAAACTTTTCGCAACCCTATTTTTGCTTTTTTTACCCTATGGTTTATTGGAGAGTTTTCGATCGAATAAATCGGCGTCAGACTAGCGATCTTTGCTGACTTTTATTACCTTCTGGCGGTTATGAACAAAGAAAAAACACCAACAGACTTCTGGGAAACACCAAAAGGTTTTAAAATCGCTTTATCAATGACGATAGCGATCGTGGGAATGATCCTTTTTTGGAATATTTCCAAGATTGGAATCTGGGAACCTTGGGAGGCAAACGATATCGTGATCGCTGAGGAATACGCGACACGCGGTGAAGCGCCACCCAAAGAAAAGGTAGGCGATAAATCTTGGAATTGGTCGGTCCCAACAAAAGACAAGACGTCGGTGTCCCGCTCGCTTTTAAAAACAATGCTCCTAAGTCAAACGATTGGGTATTTAGAAGTGAGTGGTCAAAATCTTGGGACGATTGAATTTCGTTCCAGGGCACCCATCGCCTTTTTAATCTTCCTTATCACCCTTCTGGGGTTCTTTACGCTACGCGGCAATATTGGAAACCTTGGCGCGATGGTGGCAAGTGTTGCCTTCGCCACGATGCCAGCCATCTATATAGGCTCCCATAATCTGGGGAGCGACATGATGCTTATCGCCTTTAGTACGGGAAGTTTGCTGCTCTTTTACATGGGTTCGCAAAGTGGAGGGACAAAGAAATGGATCTGGGGCATTGCTTTTGGACTTTTCCTAGCGTTGGCTTTTTTGGACCAACGTCTCTTTGGACTCTATCTTCCTCTTTTCGTGATTACCGTGGCCGGCCTAGTCGAACGAATGCTGGAGCCTAAAGGTAAACTAGGAAAACTCGATTGGGCGGCGCTCGCACTCGGCGCGCTTGGTCTGATAGCGATTGTACTTTGGAACTTTAATACTGTGCCTGATAAGGAAAACGCAACCTTTTTGCCGCATATTTTGCAGTGGTCGGCGCTTATGAGTCCGATTGTTGTCATGGTAGTGGCTACCTTTTTGGCGAGATCGACCTGGGTGGGAAAGACGCTTTTTTCGATTCCCTTTTTGGTTTCTTTTACGCTTCCTGTGGCGGCCATTGTTTTGGTGTCCTCAGCATATGGTGACGCGAATCCGGTTCTGCTTAAAGAAGGCGTTATTTTCGGAAAAATCCCTCTTCTTACCTTTCTTTTGGAAAACCAGATTTTTGACAAAAGCGTGATTCGTTCCCATGTTAGTTTTGATATTTGGATTCGTCAGATCGGATTTTCGATGCTTCCCTGGGCGGGCCTTGCACCTCTAGGTTTTGCTTTCCTGGGCAAGAACGACATGGGGAGTAAATCGCCTTTTCGACGATTTGCTTTGGTTTGGATCCTTGTCACTTTTGTTTGGACGGCTTTTGCTTCGGGATATAATCACTATTTTTTCTCCGCATATTTCCCCATCGCATTTGGTATCGGCGGCGCATTTAGCTCCGAAAGTTTTTGGAAAGAATTAAAGAAAGATCCTTTAACCAAACTTGGTATCGGCGTGTTTGCGATCGCTATCGTGATGATGTTGGGCAAAGACATTGAACGTTTTCCGACGCGATTTATCGAGGCTTATGTGGCGATGACCGACAACGTCGATCTGGCCAAAGAGTTCTCTTTTGGAAAAATACAAAAGGTCCTTAAATATCTTTGGATGGTGACTTTAGGGCTCTTCTTTTTCGGTTGGATTTCCTTCTCGTTTTTAAGTTTAGGCGCGTTCAAATCTCCCAAGAAATTTTTAAAGGAACTCTTTTCCGATGACAATTCTTTGGCGGATCACCTCAAGAAAAAAGAGGATTTTTTGGCGAGTGGGCAACTCGGGAAATTTGCCTCCTTCTTTGAAAAGCCACGTACCTTCGTGCTTGTTCTTGTCGCTCTTTTTTCGCTTTCCGCGTTTATCATTCTTACGGTTTTTATTCCGAAGTTGACTTTGAATCTTTCACAACGTGGCGTTTTTGAAACCTATACGAAACTCGCTCAGCAGGATGAGGCGATTTTTAAATACCAAGTTTCGGGAAAAGAGAATTCTGTCTATTTGGGCGACATCGAAACGATTCGTGGGAGTTCGAAATTTCTCAAACGATACGAGGAAAAAGAGCGTATGTTTGCCGTTATTCCACGTTCGAAATTAGCGGCCGTGAACCGAGATATACGACGAAAAAACAAAACCAATATTCCTGTTTTGGATGCCCGATCGAGTCGGTTGGTTCTTGTGAGTAACCAATTGAAAGAGGGCGAAAAAGACGAAAACTTCATCGCCGATCTCATCGTCGAAGGGGAGCCCAAACCCGAGTATTCGCTCGCCAAAGACATTGACGGAAAGAAAACCTTTCCAGTCTTTGACGGACAAATAGAAATGCTGGGGTACGATCTGGATCGCCCTGCGGGGAAAGACGGACTGGTAAGTTATGCCTGGGGTGAACAAGCGGTGTTTACCTACTATTTTAGGGTTCTAAAACGCATGCCCAGCAACCAGAAAATCTTTCTCCATGTCGATCACCCTGGGGTTAGAATCAACGGCGATCATGTTCCCAATGAAGGTATTTTCCCAACGAATTATTGGATGAAAGGAGACGTTGTTAAGTCCGTTCATTCTTTGGAAATTGAATCCTACTCCACCCCCGGGAAATACTCCGTTCATTTTGGGTTCTTCCTTGGATCCAAACGTGCCAAAGTTAGTCCCAAAGGTCTTCAAGACGGGCACAACCGAGTCGACTTAGGTTATATTCGTGTTCGATCAAGTTTCTAAATCCTAAGCTTGAAATAGGTTACTCTTCTTTTTTTTTTGGCGCCCAAAAAATACTAAGATCGATGGCCTTGCTTGGCTTATCTCCGATTCGATTTTCGATCTTCGAGAGGCTTTCAAAGATCGATTCGTAGAGTTCAGCTAACATCTCGTCGCCGCCTTCGACCGGGATACGTAGCGTTAAAGTACGCGCAAAAGCGCTTTTATTATCCTTCACAAAACGTTGGAGAATGACCGAGTAGAAGGTGTCCACAAGGTGGTTGAGCCCATCGATTCTCGAGAGAAAACCATCTTCATATAGGCGAGCCTCCTTTCGGGATAGTTCAAATAATTCCTTTCCTATACCTCGGCCTTGTAGGGGTTTGGTGGATTGAATCCGCTTTTGTTGGACGAGCTGATCGATGGCCTCATTTATTTCGCTCACCTCGTATTCGGATCCCAACAATTGCTGCACACGTTTTCGAGAAATGGGTTCCCCCCAAACCAAGTATTCGATACGACGTGGAAGTCCAAAGTCATGCTCCGCGAGGAGGAAGTTTTTCCTCAACTTTTCAGAGAGCTGAGAGGTTTTTCGAGAACCGATTTTAAGATGTTTGGCAATTTCCTTTAGCGTTCTGCCTTTTTGTCGAAGCGTATGAAAATGCGCCGTTTCCAACCAATGTTTGGTGTCTTTTAAACTCAACTCAAATTCATTTGCCATTTTTGCGGGTAACATCATGAGCGAGAAAACGATGCGATTTTTTCTTTCTGATTGATTCACATTTAACTCTTTGATGATGATTTATCTTAGCGTTCTTTCCTCGCAAAGTACAAAACGATTCCTAGCTCGTGATTTCGTTGTAGGGTTTACAATGAGCGTCCTATCTTACAGACCCAAAAGTGGATTTGCGCAGTCCACCCTCATGTCACAAATTGTCGTCCCGTCCGTCGCGTTATTGGAAATTCCCACGCATTCGACAAGCGCAGTATAGTCTTCTGTAGTAGCCGAGTTTACGAAGTTATCGCAGGTCATTCGAAGGCTTTCGCGATCGGCCTCATCAATACATGTTTGTTTTGGACTCACCAAGTTATCGCAGGTGGAAAGGCGACCGCCGCGTTGAGAAAAGCATTCGTCATTGTATTCGTGGCAAACCCGAAGGTGAGCACCCATGCAACTCGAGATCTCGACGCAAAAATCGCCATCTCCGAGTTGGGAATTGTTGCTTTGGGACAGGCAGTCATTTACCGCTGCCCAATCTTTATTTGCCGCGCCGATCGCCGCCGCTTCACACGCCTCCTTTAGCGCAAGTTGCTCGGCCTCGCTTAAACACAAAGTCTCAAGCGCGAGCACATTACAATCCGCCTGGCGCGCCGCCGAAACCGTGATGGGAGAGCAAAAATCGGAAGTCGAGTCTTCGCAAGTTAGCAGACCCCCGTCTTGGATTACACCAAGCTGCTCGGGACTTAAGTCAGGATTTTCGCTACAAACCGCGCCTTCCTCGAACTCGAAAAAATAGGGCGTTCCTTCTGGGCATAAAAAACCGGTTTCTTGGATCGGAAAACGAAACGAACACACATTAATGCGTTCACCCTCGCTCCCTTTCTCTGCGCATCCCTCGTTTGAGCTCTCGTCCGCTTTCGTTTCTCCACAAGAAACCAACCCAAACCATCCTAATAGCAACATCATTCGTAATATCATCGTCATTTCCTACGCTAGTAATAGATTGAGTGTGAATGTATTGCATTTTTATGCAACAGTTTTATCGAATTATTTAAACATGATAGAAAGATGTTGGTCGAACCCAAACTTCTATGGGATGCTTCAGGTCATCGAAACGAGAAATTGAATGGAAAAACCAGTTCTTCAAAGATTGATTCTTGTCCTGATTTCGGCAGTAGTTTTACTAATTCTACTCCTTATCATGAGTTTTCTTCCGATTCCGGTAGCCGTACAAGCGACGCTTTCGGCGGTGATCGGGATGGGGACGATGTTTCTATTATACGAGAGCGCTCGCTTTTTTGAGGGCTCGACCGACAATAACACTCTCGAATCGGTTGAAGTTGCTCGGCCCTTGATTTCCTCACAGGTTGTCCAAGCACCGCCGCAGATCGGTGGAAGTTCTTTTGCCAAAGCCCATTTACCTGGTGTGATTCTCAAGGATGTTCGGCTCTCAAAAGTCTGCCTTGATGATGTCAACCTTGAGGGTGCAGATCTGTCTGGCTCAGACCTCAAGGAGGCGAGTTTAACGAACGCCATATTAAAAAGCGCCAATCTTTCAAGGGCAAATTTTGCGAAAGCAAGGTTAAAGGGGGCCACGTTAAGTAAAGCTCAGGGAAGCCAAAGTTTTTTTGATGAGGCTTCTTTAGAGGGCGCGAATTTTAGTTATGGAAATTTTAGCTCTTCTGGTTTCAAGGGGGCGAATTTAAAGAATGCGACGATTGAAAGTTCGAATTTTTCAAACTCGGAATTGAATGGCGTTGTGATATCCCATGCGGAGATCAAAAAGACGAATTTTAGCCAAGCGAAATTGGGAAAGGCCGACTTCCAGAAATCCAACGCTATTGAGTGTAATTTTACGGGCGCAGATCTGTCTTCTTCCCGTTTAGACGACGCTCGTTTTGACCAAAGTAATTTTAAAAATGCCACATTAATTGGCAGCCAGGGGACAGGCGTAGGTTTTCAACAATCGCAACTTATCGGAGCGCTACTGAGTGAATCCAACTTGGAGAATGCGAATTTTCGAGGTGCTGTTTTGGATAACGCTCAACTCAATGATGGGCGATTCCAGTCATGCGATTTTTCGGGTTCGACATTTTCTCGCACAAACTTCGAGAATAGTGATCTGAGTCAATCCAATTTTTCGGGGACGGATTTAAGTCAAACCAATCTAGAGGGTGCAACCTTGGTCGGTTGTAATTTCAAGCAGTGTAAACTTACGAAGTTATCGCTCGCCGAGTTGAGAATTAAAGGTGCTGATTTCCGAGGTGCGACGATTAGTTATTGTGATTTTAGACGCAGCGATCTTACGAGCGCGCTTCTGGAACGCGCAAATGTAAGTCGTAGCAATCTCTCTGGTGCAAATCTCGCCGGAGCGGATTTGAAAAACGCGAACTTGTCTCACACGAATTTGGAACATGTAAATTTTACGGGAGCGGATTTACGCGGTGCCAATCTTAGCGACGCGAATTGTAAACATGCAAACTTTAATAATGCCTTACTTGAGGGCGCACAACTTGAACGCGGGCAGTTTAGCGATGCTCTTTTTGAGGGTGCCAACTTGAGTCGTGCCAATCTAAGCGGAGCCAATGTTGAAGACGTTGATTTCAGTAATACCAAGGTCGATCAAATTATTAGAGTAGATGTGAAGGAGAACATTCTTACTTTATGGCCTGAGGGCGTTTCGGCGAAACCTGAGGCCATACCGACCTCACCAAATGAACTTCCCCAGCCAGGAATTAATGATGAGATGTCCTCATTACATGGTTTAAGCGAACTCGCCAAACTTGCTGGATTACCAAAAACGAAAAAATTGGTGGATGATGCCATTCAACATGATCTCTCCGAGGCCAGTGAGGTCGAAGAGGCAAGTTCGACCGAAATGATGTTCAAAAACAACCAGAAGCCCACTAGAAAACGGCTAGGAACGGTACCTATTACAAGCTCGGACTTAGAGATTATGGAGGATATCACTGATGTTAAGGGTATTCCTGCGATGAAAACATTGCCTCCACCACTCTTAAAAAAAGACGATGAATCTCCAGATGCATTGAAGCCCGAAGATGCGGTAGATGAGACCTCGGAAATAGAAACCAATGATACCAAGGAAGAGAAGTAGCAACATGGAACATAAATTCAAAATCAACCTGGGAGGGATGATCGATCTATTAAGTAATCATCTTTACAATAGTCCAAATGTCTACATTCGAGAATTATTGCAAAATGGGGTCGACGCGATTACCGCAAGAAAGGAATACGAGCCCGATCACGAAGGGTTGATTTCCATCCATGTTGGTATGGACGAGGAATCTCTGCCGGGAAAAGGCAGGCGAGCGAAGATTGTTTTTCAAGACAATGGCATTGGTCTTAGCGAAGAAGAAACCCACAAATTTCTCTCCACGATCGGGGAATCTTCAAAGAAGTCCGATGAGTTAGAAAGTAAACGTTCCGACTACATTGGACAATTCGGTATTGGACTCTTGTCCTGTTTTGTCGTGAGCGATGAAATTGTTGTCATTACAAAATCTGCAAAAACAGCCGACGCCGACGTTGTAGAATGGCGAGGTCGCCACGACGGAACCTATTCTATTCGTGTGCGCAAAGACGAGACGGTTTCTGCGGGGACGACGGTCTATCTTTTGTCCAAAGAACATTTTGAGGAGTGGTTCGAAGAAGAGCGGGTTATTGAATTGACCCAACACTTTGGTGCTCTTCTTCCTTTTCCAGTCGTGGTCGGTAGCGGCGACGACGAGAAAGTAATCAACATCACGCCTCCGTGGAAAACAAAATACGAAAGCCGTACCGAAGAATGGGACGCCTATATGGCTTTCGGAAAAGACATGTTCGGGCAGGAATTTTTTAGTTGTATTCCCCTGCGTTCAGACATCGGCGAAGTGGAGGGCATTGCCTACATTCTTTCCTACTCGCCTAATCCGACCGCTACCCGCAAACATCGTGTCTACCTGAAAAACATGTTGCTCTCCGAAACCTCTGAGAATCTACTACCCAAATGGGCGTTTTTTGTGACCTGTGTGATTAACACAAAAACCCTTCGGCCGACCGCGTCTCGAGATTCATTTTACGAAGACGATACCTTGGCCGATACGCGAGATGCGTTGGGTAAGGCCCTCATCGATTACCTCGTAAAGTTAAAAGAAAAAGATCCCGCAAGATTGGAAACGCTGATCAATTTGCACTATCGGGCCATCAAAGCACTTTGTGTTTACGATGATAATTTTTGTAGGATTTTTGCCGATTGGCTTCCCTTCGAGAGTTCGATGGGACGTATGAGCCTCGGTGATTTTCGCGAAGAAAACGAGGTCATTCGCTACGTGCCGAGCGTGGATGCGTTTAGACAAATTGCCCAAGTAGCGGCCTCCCAATCCATTGGAATCATCAATGCTGGGTACAGTTACGATGTTGATATTATCGAAAAATTACCTCGTATCTTCGGCGTGAAAATCGAGCGTGTGGATTCAACAGATCTTTCCGATTCTTTTGAGAAACTCAGCGCTGAGGAATCCGTTCAAGCGGAGCGTTTCCTTGCTATAGCTAATCTCGCGCTTTCCGAGTTTCAGTGTAAGGCCGATATTCAGAAGTTCGAACCAGCAGATCTACCGGCGTTGTTTCTAGCGGGTGAAGATGTCAAATTCATGCGTTCATTACAGAAATCTAGAGAAGTTTCAGATGACCATTGGTCCTCTATTTTGGACAATATCGCCGGATCCTCAAAGAGTGATGGCGTCGCTCAATTGTGCTTTAATTACAAGAATCCCTTGGCCCGAAAACTTGCAGGAATGAACAACAAAGAAGTTCTCAAACTTGCCGTTCATATGCTCTATGTTCAATCCTTGCTGATGGGTCATCATCCGCTGTCCTCAAAAGAAATGACCTTATTGAACACCGGACTTATTGATCTCATCGAATTGGCCATCGGAGACGATTCAGAAAACTGGTTAAACTAATGGACCGTTTGAAAGAATACGAAATCTCCGAATTCTTGTGGGATTGTGAAGATCTTGAGTACGGGGAGGAACGTCTTCGAAGAGTTGAAGAGGCCGTTGAGGCAGCCGACTTTTATCAAAATGCAGAGTTACAATTTCAGGCTCGACTAAAGCTCATCGATGCTAGCACCTTTACCGGATTCATCGAAAAAGCGATTGTTGCCTTTTCTTGGTGTGTTGCCCTTTCTGATAAAGAGCCCGATGTCTATCCTTCGATTGCGTTATTGTGGTCCTATAAATGGATCAATCTTAATATGATTCAATTTTCCTCGATAAGCAGAGAGCGTATCAATGCTACGATGAAAGATTTCCAAAAGCGTTACGAAGCTCAAGGCGTAAGTTTACGGCCGGTCCATTGCCAACACGTTCGAAATCATATCGCCTTGAGTGCAGATGAAGAAAGGGTTCGCAAAGCCTTGAATGACTTTGTTCAATCGCCACGAGATAGGTATTCCGATTGCGCGGCATGCGAACAAAATTTCCTCGTCAGCGTTTGTCTTTTTCAGAAAGATTTCGAGAAAGCCAAACGATACGCGGCGCCTATTTTTAACGGCACTCAAAGTTGTGCGGAAGTACCTCATATCACTTATGCAATCATGACCCTTCCAAGTTTTTTCGAAGGAGAACTTGAGCTTGCTGAGCGCTATGCCACGCAAGCAACGCGTTTGTGCATGGGCAATCGAGATTTTTTGGAGGAGTTATCCGATGTGATGGCCTACCGTATCGCGACAGGAAAACGAGACGCCGCTCTTGAGATTTATAAACAATGCTATCGTTGGGATCTTGAAACACGTATGGATTGGCGGCAGTTGAAATTCTGTGTTTCGGCAGCCCTCTTGTTTGAGACCTTCGACCCTTCTGATCTTTTGACTTTGAATTTTCCTAAAGATGGCGAAATGTATAATGCCCGAGGGGAGTACCAGGCTCAGGAATTGGTAGACTTTTATACTAAAAAAAGTCAGTGCATCGAAAAGAGATTTGATGAACGTAACGGCAACGCGATCGTGTCAAAAGGAAGGCAATCCTTTCGAGAAGCCATAAGAAGTGCGAGATAGAAGGCAAAAAAGCCCTTCGAATCTAAAAGAAGAAATCCTCTAAATTGTAAAAGGGAATACTAAATTCTAGGAAAAGCGAATGCTTATACTTGTCCCGATTTCGTTTTCCCTCGATGTTTTGCCAATACACGGAAAAAGGCTAGGAGGAGCAACCCACTCGCTTGGGTATTTCGCAGTCGGTGAACATAGACGTCCTGACCCAAGGATTTCAGTGGAGCTCATTCCCTACAAACCACTTCTTCGTTCTTTTTCGAACGCGCAAAATGATTTTGGGCAATCTGAATCGTTCCGAGATTCATCGTTTTCGGTGTGTACAGAAGTATCCTAAAACGCCTCATTCCGCTTGAACAGGGCGATTTATTTGGTTTACAAAATGGGTCCTCGCACTCGTTGGTTCGACAATTAGCGCTGACGCAAAGGCTTTCCTAAGATCGCCCCTCGTCGTAATATTTGTGGTTATCCTGACCGCAACTACACGCCTGTTCGTGAGGTCCCACCTACTTTTGGTTCATCCTTTCGTCGAGTTCTTCCAAGGTCTTAGGCCAGTCTTTCTTGAGCAACTTTGATAGGCAACGATCGGCAAATAGTTTCCCGCCGGTTTGACAATGTGCGCAATAATTGGATTCGTTGGAAGCGTATCGAATGCGTTGAATTTTGTTCCCACAGACTGGACAGGGTTCTTTGTATTTTCCATGGACGGCCATCTCCTTCCGAAAGGCGGTGACTTTATCGGGAAAGCCATCGTCAACTTCCTGTCGAAATCGGGTCGTCCATTCCTCAAGAACAGCCTTACAACTTGCGTTAAGATTTTTGAATTCCTCCTCGCTGAAGGTTTTGGTTTGTTTATATGGGGAGAGTTTTGCGTGGTGAAGAATTTCGTCAGAATAGGCATTGCCAATGCCGCTTAAGATACGTGGATCTGTGAGGGCGCGTTTGATGGTATGATTTTTCCGCGACAGGGCCTCAATAAATTTTTGCGTATCGGCGAGGAAAATATCAATGCCACCGCGATCATGAAGGGACAATTCTTCCTCGCCGGAAACGATATAAATCGAGGCTCTTTTTTTCGTCGAGGCCTCCGTTAAGACGAGGCTTCCTTTTTCAAAATCAAAGACCGCAAGGCCTCGTTTTCGAGCGACCTTGGCGTTCTTTTTTTTCCACCGAAGGCGTCCTGCAATCATGAGATGGAGAACCAAGAAAAGCGGTGCTTGATCGCCTTCGCTTTTAAATTCGAAAACGATACGTTTTCCAATATTTCTAAAGGCGACAATTTTTTTCCCGATAAGGTCCTTCATTCCCGGTTCTACGGATCTGAGGACGAAGGGATTAATGAGCCGAAGATCGAGCAAGACCTCGCCTTTTAGATGCCTCTCCAAAGACTCGACATAGATTGTGATATCGGGTAATTCTGGCAAAAGATCCTCGGCAAAATAGATATTCTATTTTAGCCTAATGGTCGGGAGTGTGTAAAATGAAAGCTTTTGAAGACCTTACATCAAGGGGACAAGCGGGACGTATTCGTCCGATGGCCATCGCGCTTCTTGATTTGCATCGTCGTCCATTCGATAGTTTGTCGTTGATTCATCACGGCGAAAATACGACCTTTCGCGCGCAAAAAAACGATGCACATTATCTGTGTCGTATTCACCGGCCAGGCTACCAAACCTTAGAAAGCATTCGTTCGGAAATGGAATTTATCGACCATTGTCGAAAAGCAGGTTTGAAGGTTCCTGAAGCGATTTATTCAAAGAAGAAAAAGGAAGCTGTGCATCTGCTCAGTCTCGAAACGATAGACGGCGTCCAACCTGCCGCAGATCGCTTTGGTGTTCTTTTTACTTGGCTGCACGGGACCTTTCGAAGCAAAATGAGTTTACGCTCCGCGCCCAGGATAGGCGCTTATATGGCAAAGATGCATCTGGCCTCCGAGCGTTTTAAGCCCTCCTCTTCCTTCTATCGTCCGCGTTTAGATGAGAAGGGGATTTACACTGTAATGGGCGGAAATGTAGATCATTTCAAACCAGCCGATCGCGAGAAGATCATTCTTATTCAAGAGATAGCGGCCGTGTTTTTTGATGAAATTGGTAAAGATGCCTCCCAATTTGGAATGGTACATAATGACTTCCACGCCGGAAATAGACTCTTCGTTGACGGCGAAATTGCGGCCATTGATTTTGACGATTGCGGTTGGTCGTGGTTTATTTATGACATCGCGGTGTGTCTGAGTTACCACCGATCCCAGGATAATTATCCGGCCATCGTTCAGGCTTTTTTTGAGGGATATCGACTGGTACGGGAGATTTCTGAGGAAGAAGAAAAGGGCCTTGAGTTGTTGGTCCAGGTCAGACGTATTCAACTTTTACTGTGGATCGAGGGGCGCTCCGATAACCCGCGATTTGTAACTCGCCTGCCTGCCTATCTCGAATGGGCGCTGGAATCGATCAACGCTTTTTTGAAAAAAAGTACGTTAACTTAGGTTGTTTATTTTTGGGACCAAAAGGCGAGGACGTTTTTATCGGCATCTTGGAAAAGTTGAAATACGCCGTCGTCTTCTGAAATAACGACTTTGGCACCCATTAAGTTTGCACCCAAGGCTTTGGCTTTCTCGGAGGAGGCGTCGACGCTTTCAACAGTGAGATAGATGACCGTTCCTGAACCTTGGTCAACCTTTTCTTCCAAACGAAAAGCGCCGATGGTTCCCGAAGGTGCGGTGATCATTTCGTATCCTGGTCCCATGCGCGCGAAGGTCCAAGGGAAAAGTTCTTTGTAGAAGGCTTTCGCTTTTTCGATATCTGTGACTGGAATATCAAACCAGCAAATACTTCCCATAGATTGTTCAGACATTTATTTTTCCTTTTCTGAGGTGTGCAATCAATTAGCATTTTCCCTTCAGAGATTAAAGTTTTTTCTAAAAGCGGGTGTTTGAGTTTTGAAAGTGATTTGTATCCCGATCCGTCGTGACACGATTATGTTTTGTTAGGTTTCGTCGCGTTGCTTTTACCTCGACACGGGCCATCTACACCAACCTAGGAATATTGCTTTTATAATGGCGTTGATCCCGCTTACAACGAAGATTTCGGCGTGGACGTGCTTTGACGCCAATGTTAAGCAAAAGTACACATTCAAGGACACCCTATGCCAGATATTATCGCAAAAGATCTCGTCGTTATTTACAACTACACCCTTCGTACGCAGAGCGAAGAAGTTGTAGGAAAAGACGAAGGCGAGCAAACACCCTATCTCCACGGTTATGAAAATATTTTCCCGAAAGTAGAAGCGGAAATGGAAGGGAAAAAAGTTGGCGATCGTTTTTCGATTTCACTTTCTGCCGAAGATGGCTTTGGGGAGAAAACACCAACGACACCTCAGCAAGTACCAAGAAGTGCGTTCCCCGAAGACGCGATTCTAGAAGAGGGCGTAGCCTTTAATCTGGAAACGCCCACTGGCGAAATCATGCCCTTTTGGTTGAGTGAGGTAGATGAGGAGTTTGTCTATCTTGATAGCAATCATCCTTTGGCTGGCGAAAAATTATTTTTTGAAATTGAGATTACGGGGATACGCGAGGCCAACGCCGTTGAGCTCGAACATGGCCATCCTCACGGTGTGGATGGACACGCTGGCCACCATCATTAACGTTGTTTCGAGTCCAAAATTGTAAATAAATCACCGATACCATCTTCTTTGATATCGGGTAAATTAGTAAACTTACATCGTAATTCTTCATCAGCGTTGGCCATCACGAAAGGAAATCCTACGGCCTCCAACATGCTTAAATCACCCAGGGTATCGCCAACGCCGGATGTCTTTTGGGGGTCAACTTTGTAGAGATCACACCACCTTCGCACAGCATCACCTTTGCTCACCTGACTATCGGTGATACTTGCGAAACGCATTTTCGGAAGGGCTGGGCTTCCGGCGCGGGCGGTATGAATACCTTCTAATTTGATGGCCAATGCTTGTTCAAAATTATGTTCGCGCGCAATCCAGTGGCAGCGAATGACGGTTTTACTTGCGTTGATTTCCAGTAGATCTGCGGCTTGGAAGGGCATGTTCAAAACCTCAGAATGTCGAATACCATCCACACTTCGCTGGTCCGCAAAAACGCCTTCGGTGGTATATAATTCTAGGGGAATATCGAAGGTACGGCTGTGTTCAACGAGCGCGATGACAGATTCTTTTTTCATGGGAAAGCTAAAATCAACACGTCCATTATGGGGTTGGATACCAAGGGCACCACCATCGTAAATATGGGCATAGTGAAGGTCCAAATTCTCCTCAAAACGAAGGCCAATATCTTGGGCCACGCCGGCGCAAGTACGTCCCGTGCAGACGACAAAAAGATATCCCTTTGACTTTTGCTCTTCAAGAATTTGCCAAACTTTCTCGCTCACCCCGCCATTGGCCCCGACGATGGTTCCATCTAAGTCGAGAAAGACGATTTTCTTATGCGCCAAATTCATTCTAATCCTTCCTTATCAAGAGGTGTTTTCGGGAAGAAAAAGGAATGTTGAATGTCCCTAAGTTCTTTTAGTTCTCGAGGTCCCAATGCTTTTCTGGCCGAGGCATCAGGAAAAAAACTTACTTGAAATTGGGCAACGAGGATACGAACCGCGGCGAGCATTTGCTCTCTTTGGGTCCCATACATTTCTTCCAAATCGTCGATCGATGTGGGCATTCGCCAATGGAGCTTTTCTACAATCCAATGAATTGCAGCAGCAAGTGTTGGTGTTGAGAAATATTCATCATAAGAAATGTCTTTTGACTTTGCCCACAAGGCTTTTGCAGACTCAAGAAGCGGTGCGTTTCGATCTTTGATGCTAAGCATGTTTACCAAAATATTTAGACCTGGAGCGAACTCGGTTGCAACGAGATCACTATTCATGTTTACCAATTCCCGATCACCCACCAAGCGGAGTTGGGATTGTAAAGTTTGGGAAATCTTCTCAAGGCGAAGTTTAATATCGGCAGCTTCCGGGCTTTCTAAACTTGCCGCAGGTTGTGAAAAAGAGGCATTGAGGGGATCTTTTTCGATGAGTTCCATAAGCGTGAATCCGACATCCTGCGCTTTCTTCCATTCCTCGCGGCTTTCGTAAAAGTGTTCCAAGGCTGACAAAATAAAAGAATCATGAGGATTGCGTTCCAGGGCGCCCAATAAAACGGAGAGTGCGACTTCACCGAAATTAAGACGTGCAAATGCCTCGGCAATACCACGTATGATTTCTGAACCTTTATCTTCCTCGTTTGTCTTATGCAGGGCGCTTAAATAATTCATTAGCGCAAACCACCAGGTTCCTGTTTCGGACGCGGTTTGTCCGATGAGAAACAAAACCTCGGGATCTTCGCTTTCGATACTTAAGGCGGCCTTGAGATATTTTTCGGTATTAACGAGATTATTTTTTGCCGCAGCGAGGCGTCCAAGATGGCGCAAACAATAGGCCTTCTGGAAAGGCGAGGTGGTGATTTTGAGACATTTTTTAAGATAATTTTCCGCGCTGGAATCGTCGTTGTCGATCAGGACTTCGATATGCTGAAAGAGCCAGGTGGTTTGGTCGACGATGCGATCAGCCACGATTTATTCGGTCTTCTTTGTTACTTTTTTCTTTGGTGCACTTTTCTTTTTTGCGGGTGCTTTTTTCTTAGCAGGCGCTTTTTTGGTCGCTGCTTTCTTTGCTGGTGCTTTCTTTTTAGCAGGCGCTTTTTTCTTTGCAGCGGGTTTCTTTTTCGCCGCAGTTTTCTTAGCGGGGGCTTTCTTCTTGGTTGCTTTCTTCTTGGTTGCTTTCTTTTTGGCTGGCTTCTTTTTCTTGTTCGCCATTTTTGCCTCACGTTCCTCGATCAGTTCGAGCGCACGTTCAACGCTAACCTCTTCCATCTTTGTCCCTTTAGGAATGCCTGCATTCACTTTTCCGAACTTAATGTAGGGACCATAACGTCCATCTAATACAGTAATTTCTTCGCCGCTTTCAGGGTGCTTGCCGATAACATGAAGCACCTTTTGAGAACGCCGTCCTTTGGGTTTGCCCAACATTTCCAACGCTTCTTTGAGATCGATGGTGAATACTTTTTCGTCATCTTCCAAGGAGCGGTAGTTTTTCAGATGTTTAACATAAGGACCATAGGGGCCAATGGCTACAGCAACGGGTTTGGAATCGTCTGGATGTTTACCAAGTAGTCGTGGAAGAGAGAGCAATGCGATTGCTTTTTCCAGACTCAACTCGTCAGGGTTGATCGACTTGGGAACCGATCCCGTTTTTGGTTTTTTGTTCTCGTCCGTTCGTTCACCAAGTTGCAAGTAAGGGCCGAATCGTCCCCTTAACAAAAAGATCGGCTCACCGGTTTCAGGGAAGTTACCGATAATTTCTGGGCCTTTTTCCTTTTCGACGACCAATTTTTGGAGGTGTTCCATGGTTAAATCGGCAGGCGCAACATCGTCGGGGACATTCACTTTAGAATCGCCAATGACCGCGTAAGCACCATAAGGTCCAACCTTTAGAACGGCGCCTTCGAGATCGATGAGATCGACGATTTTCGCTAAATCTTTGTCAATTTCGTTTTTCGCCTTTATCAAGCTGATCTTTAAACGCGCCCTCGGTGCGATAAAAAGTATGCAGATAATCGACTTTGCTTTTCTTGCCGTCGGCGATCGCATCGAGCTGGTCTTCCATCTTTGCTGTGAAACTCATATTCACAAGTTCTGGGAAATGAGCGGAGAGGAAATCAGCAACAGCAAAGGCGATATAGGTTGGAATGATGGCCTTTCCCGAACGATGTCCGTAGCGACCGTCGGTGATTTTTTTCAAAATCGATGCATAGGTACTCGGACGTCCAATGCCCTCTGTTTCTAATTTTCGAATGAGACTGGCTTCGGTATAACGCGCAGGCGGTTTGGTTTCATGACCTGAGGCGTCTACTTTTTTGCACTCCGCACCATCACCGCTTTTCAAATCGGGCAGCAAGACTTCGGTGTTATCCAACATCGCTTCTGGATCGTCAGATCCTTCGACGTAGGCACGCATAAATCCGGGAAAGTCGATGCGATTTCCGTTTGCACGGAAGAGTAATTTTTTTCCATCGAGTTCAAATTCGAGATCGATTCGGATGCCGGTTTTCTTTGCATCTTTCATTTGGCAAGCGACGGTTCTCTTCCAGATAAGGTCGTAGAGTTTAAATTCTCTTCCTTTCAAACCAGTCGTATTGGGCTGGGTAAAAGAATCTCCAGTGGGACGAATGGCTTCGTGCGCTTCTTGGGCACCTTTGGATTTGCCTTTATAGACGCGAACGCTATCAGGCAAAAATTCATCGCCATAAAGGGATTTAATCGCATTACGGGCGGCGTCGGTCGCTTGAGAAGACAGGTTCGTGGAATCTGTTCTCATGTAGGTAATGTAACCATTTTGGTACAAACTTTGGGCGATTCCCATCGTTTGACTCGCTGACATGTTAAGCTTACGTGAGGCTTCCTGTTGCAAAGTCGAGGTTGTGAAAGGTGCCTTTGGTCGCGATGTATAGGGGCGATAATTTACATCGATCACTTTGGCGTCTTTGCCATTGATGTGGGCCTCGATCTTTCTCGCGAAATCTTCTTCAAGAAGTAAAACGTCTTTTCCGTCAACGATTTTACCTGTATTTTCGTTAAAATCTTTTCCGGTGGCAATGCGTTTTCCGTCTACACTCAACAAATCAGAGGTAAAACTACCCTGATTAAAAAGTTCAGCTTTGATACCCCAATAGGATCCTTTTCTGAATTTACGACGCTCTCTTTCGCGATCCACGATCAGACGAAGAGCAGGCGACTGAACTCGCCCGGCCGAAAGTCCATATTTGATTTTCTTCCAAACCAAGGAAGAAAGAGGGTAGCCGATGAGACGATCTAAAATTCTACGTGTCTCTTGGGCTTCAACCAAGGACTGATCAATGGAACGCGTATCGGCCAAGGCGGCCTGAATGGCGGATTTGGTGATCTCGTGAAAAACCATCCTTTTAATGGGGACTTTGGGTTTAAGAGCTTCGACCAAGTGCCAAGAAATAGCCTCACCTTCGCGATCCTCATCGGTTGCGAGAATGAGTTCGTCGGCTTTTTTTAATTCTGCGCGTAAATCCTTGAGCGCGCGTTGTTGATCCGCGTTTTTAATGACGTAGATAACATCGAAATCTTTTTCGACGTTGACGCCAAGCTTCGCCCATTCTTCCTTTTGATATTTTTCTGGAAGCTGTTTGGCATTGTTCGGAAGATCGCGAACGTGTCCCACAGAGGCTCGAACGACATACTCATCGGGTAAATACTTTTCGATGGTTTTAGCTTTTGAAGGTGATTCCACAATAACTAGAATTGACATACTGCCTCGGGCCTTAGGGAAAATTTACGCCTTGTTATTAGGGAAGCCTAAAAGCTTTGTCCAGTATTCTTATCGCTACCTTTACAATCGAGATTGTTCGATAGAGATTTTCAGTGCAAATGTACTCCCAAATGGTGGAGGCGGGTTTTAGACTCGTTTAATAATTATTGAATGAATAAGACGATTTAATCGTTGAATGCGTTGACATTCCAAAAAGAAAATCTAAAAGAGGTCCTGGACGAAGACCCTTATTGAGAGTTACGGTGCGCATATGAGTGATGGACGAATTGAAGATTTAACAGCCTTATTTTCTGAAACATTATCCAAGATGGACTGGATGGGTCGTACGACTTACCCACGTCTGAGATCGTCGGCTTCGGCCTCCGAGCTTGAAAAAATGACGACTCTGCTTGGTCGCGAAATCCCGACCGATTATCGCGCCTTCCTGAAGATGGCCAATGGTATGATGGGTGGAGAGCAATTTGACTGGATGCTTGCAGGGTGTAGCCCGCCAAATAAAGGCGAGTTATTCAGTAAAGTTCAGGAACAAATTGTGAGCACCTTGAGAGGAAGTAAGCCTGAAAGCGAACTTGCCGACCAGCTCGAAAAAAGCGTCGTCGTTGGAACCGACTTTGATAGTTTTTGCGTCTTTTTTGACGCCACGACCTTGGATGCAGACGAACCTGCATTGTTGAAAATCAGCATGGACGATCCAGATGAAGTGCATCCTGGATTTGAGAATTTTGAAGCCTTCTTGAAATTTATTGTAGATTTTTATGAAGAAACGGTATCTTTCATGCAGATACCTGTCGAAGAGGATGATGATATGGAGATGCCCGACATGGCCGATATGGGCTTGGGCGATCTCATGCCGACGCGCAAGAAAGCGAAAAGCGAAGACGATTCTCGTCTACTCGCCGAATTAGATTCATTGTTGGGAGGTTTTGACTTCTCTGAGGGTGGAATCGAAGAGGAAGAAGAGGAAGAGGAGGAAATGCAAATCTCACCTGAGATGCAGATGGCCTCCGATATGTGCACCTACGTGATCGATCAGCTGATCGTAACGAATTTGGTTGAACTCATTCCTGGTCCCGAAAACAAAGAGAACTTAGAAGATTTTATGTTACGTAAAC
>JALSKP010000800.1 GCA_026988815.1 Myxococcales bacterium
TCAAGGCCGAAGCCAATAAACCGACAAGCTAAAACGAAGTCCCCCACCCTAACCCTCCCCCAGCGGGAGAGGGGATCAGAATCCCACCGAAAAGGATCACACTAACCCAGCGTTTCCATACTTCAACGTCCTTGCTATTTCTTTTCATTATTAATGATAGAGTATAAATATAGAGTGAAAGGAAGGCGCGATGTTTAAGACCCAATTTAAACCCAAGGACGACGATCTATTTATCGTTGCCCTCAGCGTTTTTAGTCTTTTTCATTTGTTGTTTTTTCTTATCGGCGGCTTCGGTAGTTACTACGAACAGACCCACATCCTCTTCCCCTACTCTGGTTTATTCGGTTATCTACAAGCACCTGCCTCGTATGGAGCACCCGCCATTTGGGTCTCTTTTTTTGCGGCCATTGCCATCCTCTGGCGTCCGATTCGTACCTGGAGCCTAGGTCTTCTCCTTCTAGGATGGGGGGTGATTCTTTTCTTAGATCAAGCCCTTCTCACCGGAACACGATTAATTCTTTTCTGGATCACCTTTTCACTTTTCCTGGCGCGCTTCTGCGATCCTAAAGCGAGGATTTGGTTTTTTCGCGTTTTATTTTTTGCGATCTACACCTATTCGGGCCTCAGTAAAATCAACCCAGATTGGGTGGCAGGTCACCCCCTTCAAGACTATCTTCACACCGCTGGGATTGATTTTTCCTACCTCCGCGAACTCGCCGTTGGTATGGCCTTTGCCGGACTCCTTTTTGATGTACTGATCGTCCCCGCCCTCTTATGGAGACGCACAAACAAAATCGCAATGGTCTTCGTTTTCATTTTTCATCTCGCAAACTTGTTTCTCTGGGAACTGTATTTCGTCTCACTTTTGGCCTTGGTTTTTACCTACCTGAGTTTCCGTGACGTGGATGAAGGCGAGATTAGAGAGGGCTTCAAGCAACTCAAATCTCCGCTTCTAGCACTCTTCCTTCTTTTTCAACTTCTCTTCCCACTACGCTATTTGGTCTACGAAGGTAGGGGAAGTTGGACCTTGGAGGCCAGCTATTTTTCGTGGTGGCTCAGAACAAACAAAAATGAAATTGATACTCGTTTTTATGCCTCTTGTGATGGAAAAGAAAAAGAAATTTCGATTTGGAAGCACGCGCATAAGAACCAAGGTCGTTTCCTGATCAACCCACGCATGGTCCTGCAATTTGCGCATCACTTAGAAGACGAAGGCGTACAAGGCGAGAAGGGAGAACGCTGCAAAAACCTAAAAATCACCACGAAAATGAAACGTAGTTTGAATAAACGCTCACCCACTTTTGTAATCTCGCCGAAGCTCGATCTACTGAGTATGCCCATCGATTCGAAAGCGTCCGACTATGTTTTACCCTTACCTCCCAGATAAAATAAGGCGATCTATACTTTTCTTCTTTCAAAAATAAAAGTAAATCAGACAACCTTTAACGACGATACTTATGAAATATATCCTTCCTTTCTTGCTCCTCTACTTCGCTAGTTCCTGTGCTTCTACACAAGCGAACGAGCGCCATGCGACCTCCTATTCTCAAGACTATATTGAAAAAACGGGGGCGCTAAGCGTTGACCAGACTGTTCTCAAACTTGAAGAAATCATCGCTGCAAAAAAAGATGTCGGCATGAAGCTCTTTGCCATCATCGACCATAAAGCCGGCGCAACGTCGGTCAATCTAGAACTCAATGATGCAAAAGTAATTATATTCGGGAATCCGAATGTAGGAACAAAGCTTATGCAGGCCAACCCTAAACTCGCACTCGAACTACCAATGAAAATCCTTGTCTATGAAGAGGACGGAATAACCCATATTCGCTATAAAGATCCACTCGTCTGGGGGCGCCATCTTGCAACGACAATGTCTCCCCTTCTTCTAAAAATTTCGGGTCTACTAAATAACATCACAGACGCCGCGACGAAGTAAGTTAGTTTAGGACTTTATTAAAAGATCAATCCGAATGGGAGACCAAAACACGCCGCCATTCTTCTTTGTTTTCTCCGCAAAATACCGCTTCGTTTCGGCCAATAGTTCTCCGCTCAATTGATGCTCGGTGTGGGTTGCGCCAATAATTTGTTCTTCGAATACAGAAAAGTCTGCGTAGCTTCGCTCCAAACGAAAAAACACTTCCGCTTCTAAAGAAAATAATCCTTCCTTTATAGCATTGCAAATTTCGGTAAAGGCGTTGAGACGTACCGCTTCTTCATCATGAAAAATCTTTAAAATATCGTTAAAATCGCCATCAAAAATAGGTTCAGAAATATAGAGCACGCCTCCCCTTTTGAGAACCCGATGAATCTCGCAAAAAGCCTGCTCTATCATTTCTTTGGGAACATGGTGAAGAGATTTGAACATAAAAACGACATCAAAAGTGTTGTCCTCTGACGCAATTTTCTGAGCGCCCCAATTTTCAAAACGAATATTTTCTTGCGCAGCAGCATCGAGGTTTTTGGCATGTTGAATGGGGTCGACTTCGGTCGCCACAAGGCGCCTATCTTTTCCCCTACTAACCAAGGCTCTACTCAGTTGCGCTTTTCCACACCCAAGTTCTAATAAGAATTTTCCGTCGAGCTCAATGAGACTTTCGATGATCTCGATCTCTTCACGGGTATCATCAATCCCTTCTTTATTTATCTGCATCATTGTTCTCCTTTTTGCGCGTCGATAAGATCGGCGACGAAATCTATTTGGCAAGTCCGTGTTCCCGCATTTTTCTCCAAAGCGTAGAACGAGAAATATCAAGAATTTCTGCCGCTTGGGCTTTCTTTCCTTTTGCTTTTTGCAGTGCGTTAACAATGCGGCTTTTTTCCATCTGAGAAATGCTCATCTCCGTTTCACGAGTGGTCCCGATATCGGGCTCTTCACCTCGCAATTCAGGTGTAAATTCTTCCAAAGAAATGACTGGACCATCACCAATCGCAAACGCGTACTCAATAATATTGTGAAGTTCACGTACATTGCCGGGCCACGCATAAGACAACAACGCATCACGTGCATCTTTGGAAATTTCATCAACCTTTCGGTAACCAAGTTTATTAAAATCCTCAATAAAACGCCACGCCAACGCTTCAACATCTCCCTCTCTATCCGCTAAGCGAGGCAAAAAAATCGGTATCACTCTGATACGGTACATCAGGTCTTCACGAAAATGACCGGCCGCGACTTCGCCACGTAGCGCCTTATTGGTTGCCGAAATCACACGCGTATCCACCCTTACGCTCGAACGCCCTCCTACGGGTGTAAAGGTTCTCTCTTGAAGAACGCGTAATAAACGCGCTTGGATATCAAAATCTATTTCGGCAATTTCATCCAGGAAAACCGTCCCTTTGTCTGCTTGCTCAAAGAGCCCTTTATGATCCCGGATCGCGCCGGTAAAAGATCCCTTCACGTGCCCAAAGAGTTCCGATGCCAGCAAATCCGAATTAAGAACGGCACAGTTTAATGCTTTAAAAGGGCCGTTTTTTCTAGGACTCATCGCGTGAAGAGCCGTTGCAACAAGCTCCTTGCCCGTCCCTGTTTCCCCTCGGATAAGAACTGTTGAATTGGTTCTAGAAATTTTCCGGACGATCTCGAAGAAATCAATCATCTGGGGTGACACGGTTAACATGCCGTGAAAATTATGAATCTCGAGATCGGGACGTTTATAACTTTTCACTCTTTATACCTGGGGATAATTTTCCGCAGCCTTCCACAAGCGCCTCCTCTGCGCAAGCTAATCCCTCGTCTGTTTAATAACGAAGGAGCTTAAACGCTTTCACAAGGCACGCCATTCTCGGGCACCAGAACGACCTTTCGATCAAAGAGATTCAGGCAGGTTGTGAACAAAATCTTGGGTCAATGTGTTCAAGCGCCGAATCTTTTCCGACAGGTTGCCACCAATCAACTGCCGAAGCTCGCCTAGATTATTCACAAGACACTCGCTATCATCGGGCAACACATCTTCGAAAAACTGCCTTAAACGCTTTGCCAAAATTGGGGAATTTCCGTTCGTCGAAATCGCGAGTTTGAGATCGCCTTTGGTCACAATCGCGCCCAAATAGAAATCACATAAAGCCGGCGTGTCGACAACATTTACTAGAACACCCTCAACTTTTGCGTCCTCATAAATCCTCCGATTGATTTCCCTATCGTTGGTGGCCGCGATAACAATATTTTTATTCCTAAGATAACCAGACTCATAATTCGATAAGACAACTTTCAAACCAAACTTAGAAACAAGAGCCGCTGTTTCCAAAGAAAGCTCCGGTGAAAGAATTGTAACGCAAACCTTGGGAGAGGATTTCAAAAGAAACTTCAGCTTTTCGTGCGCTACCTTTCCACCACCGACAATCAACAATTGGAGTTCCTCAAGTTTCAGAAAAATGGGATAAAGTTCATTGGCCACTTTGCACACTCCTAAAGTTAACGACCTCACCAATAATGATGATTGCCGGGTTGGATAATGCCAAGGCCTGTACCCTTTCTAAAATACTGTCAATAGTTGCAAATCCTACTTTCTCGTTCTCCCGACTGCCATTTTGAATAATCGCAATCGGGACATCTCCTCGCCCGGCCTCTTTAAAAACAGATACGATCGCGGGAAGCTTCGACATCCCCATCAATACAACCAGGGTCGCCCGTGAATGCACCCCATCGTGTATATCTTTGCAAAGCTCACCGCTTTTTGTCGTCGCCGTGATCACCCAAAAGCTTTGCGCGATACCACGTTTGGTGAGCGGAAAACCGGCGAGGGTTGGAACGGAGGTCACTGAGGAGATGCCCGGAACCACGCAACTTTGAATGCCCGCCCGACTGGCCTCCTCCACTTCCTCGCTACCACGTCCGAAGACAAAAGGATCCCCGCCTTTGAGACGTACAACGTGTCCATGACTTTTCGCGTAGTGAACGATAAGTGCATTAATGCTCGCTTGAGGATTTCGATTGTCACCGGGAATTTTCCCCACAAAAATCTTTAAGGCTTGCGGCGCGTAGTCCAGCAATCGCCGGTCAACAAGATTGTCGTAGAGCACCACATCGGCCTCCGATAGAATTCGTACGCCTTTGACAGTCATCAAATCCGGGTCGCCCGGACCCGCACCAAGCAAAGTTAGCCGAGGTGTCTTTTTCTCAGACTGCCGCTTTCGACCTGGCCGCTCGGAAACGATCGACCGCGGTGAAAAAATCGTGGGCATGAGAGATGTATTCTTGAGCAAAAGCTTTTGTAGGTTCATTGTTTCTAATTTTGTATATAATGTTACTAAAATCATCGGATAAGTTTATCTTTGCGCAAGCTGTAAAGTGCTCGTCAAAGAGCTCGATAATATTTGCTTGGGTATTCGTTTCCACACCTTCGGAAAGAAGAAGCGCTTTGGCGCCGTTCACGAGCGACGCGTAAGTATGGTAAATGCCATCGGAATAACACCCGGACGAGAACGCCTCTTGCGCAAACGCCAACTTCTCCCTCGCGTCTTCCAAAAGGGTCTGCACCAAGTCGATAATCACACCTGCGCACTCACCAACACCAATCGCGAAAACGTAGTCATCTTGACTACCCCAATCGATATAATCACTGAGTGCAAGATCACCGACGACGGACAATTGGAACAATATTTTCGCGAAATATTTTTCTCCCTGACGATCGTAATAATCCAGAAAGGATTCGTCCTTTAGCGCATTGTTTTCGAAATCATCGAGGATCGTACGCAGCGCTTGGGGACCTCGCTTGGACGGCATCTTGATAATTTTATCCGAAAACCGACCTTGACCGTTTTTCAGTATCCCGCCGCCGAGAAGAATTTGGACGGCCGGAATAATACGATCTCCCTGGCGAATCGACATCCCCTGGAATCCAATATGGGCTAGGTTGTGTTGCCCACACGCGTTCATACAACCGCTGATTTTAATCAGCATCTCCTTGTTATTCAGATAGTGCGGGTACTCTTCGGTTAAGACTTTTTCCAAAACTTCGGCTAAACCGGTGCTACTGGCGATACCTAGATTACAGGTATCCGTTCCGGGGCAGGCCGTTATATCTGCGGTGGAATTGTACCCAAGATCGGTAAACCCCAGCGTCTTTAATTCTCTGTAGAAAAAGGGAAGTCGGTCTTCCTTCACGTGGCGTATAACAAGATTCTGGCGAAGACTAAAACGTAACTCGTCGGCCGCGTAATCTTGAATAAGCGCAGCTAGTTTCCTAGCAACAGCTGTCGAAAAATTCCCCAATCCTACTTTCACACCAATCGCAAAAAGACCATCCTGCTTCTGAGGAATAACGTTCTGAGTCCGCCAGAGATCATAATGAATATGGTCGTCAACTTTACTATCTAGCCCTTCTACATCGGGAATTACAATCTCGTTTTCGAACCCACTTGTGTCAATTTTTAGCCGTGGATGGGAAAGGGCCTTTTCTTCCTGTTCCAATAAGGTTCTAAACCCGGCGAGTCCAATCTTCTTGAGCAGATATTTCATCCTCGCCCGCAAACGCTTCTTTCGTTCGCCGTGACGATCAAATACGCGCAGGACGCTTTCGGTCACGGGAATAATTCTGTCCACGGGAAGGAATTCGTAGAGAACCTCGGCATGACGAGGTTGGGATCCGAGTCCGCCTGCCAGCATCACTTTAAATCCTTTTTCGCCTTTTTCAATTTTCGGAATAAATCCCAGATCATGGATAAAACTCAATGCCGAGTCGTTGTCCGAAGAAGAGAAAGAGATCTTTATTTTTCGCCCCATTTCCTGGCAAATCGGATTACGAAGAAAGAAGGAAAACAAGGCGTGCGCGTAGGGCGAAACATCAAAAGGTTCGTCTTTATCCACACCGGCGATGGGGCTTGCGGTAATGTTGCGAACCGTATTCCCACACGCTTCTCGGAGCGTGATATCGTCGCGCTCAAGTTCGGCCCATAGTTCGGGTGTGCGGTCTAAACTCACGTAGTGAATTTGAATGTCTTGGCGGGTCGTAATGTGCAAGTTCCCGTTCGAATATTCGTCGGCAACATCGCAAAGGCGGAAGAGCTGCTGGCCGGTAATTTTTCCGAAAGGAAGTTTGATCCGAAGC
>JALSKP010000801.1 GCA_026988815.1 Myxococcales bacterium
TGATAACGATAGCTGTACGGTCGATCAAAAGATTGGTTCTGCGGACACCTGCTCGGTGCGCTGCGTTTTTGAAACCATCGATATGTGTGTCTCCAATGACGGATGTTGCCCGGCAGGTTGCACAGAGGCGAACGACTCCGACTGCGATCCAAAATGCGGTAATGGAACGATTGATGACGGCGAAATTTGTGACGGCAATTGCCCCTCAAGTTGCGATGATAATCAAGTGTGTACCGCTGATAAGCTTATAGGATCATCTACGACATGTAATGGTGAATGCAGCTTCACGACGATTAATCAGTGTAAAAATGGTGACGGATGCTGTCCGAATAACTGCACATTTGACAACGATAACGATTGCGCATGCGTGCCCGATACCTGCAACGGGCTAAATTTAGAATGCGGTAATCACGATGATGGTTGCCAAGGAACGATAAACTGCGGCACGTGCAACACCGGAACATGCAACGTCGCTGGACAATGCGTTGATGCGGGAAATGGCCAGGTTGGTGATGCCTGCGCAGCTGACAACGATTGTGCAATGAGCGTTTTGGGCTCGCTATGCTTGAACGAGCCTGGTGGGTACTGTTCGGAGAACTGCATTTCGTTAATTGCACCCTGCGCCAATTCTACCGATTTCTGCGTTGACGACCCAAATATGGGAGTAGGGAATTGTAGAAAGGGGTGCTCCTCCAACAATGATTGCAGACAAGGCTATAGTTGCCAAACCGTTGTTACAAACCTTTTGACCACTGATGTTTGTCTGCCTCGTTAAAGCGTGAATTTCAAAAAAGCGCTTGGGTTTTAGGGTGATTGTGGAAAATATAAAAAATGACTCCCGCGAGAACGAAACCAAGCTGAACACCAACAACTGAGACCGACGTTGCGGGTTCGCGAAAAAATTCTGCAACAATCCGAATACAAAAGTAGCCTAAGACCAAGGTTTGGGTCTTTTTCTCAATGTCTTTTGCCCACACATAGATAATAAGAAGCGAGCAGGGCGCAATAATTAACCACGGAAAGGGATGAACCGCATGACTCATGAATCCCGAGTTAATGCCCATCGTTTTGTGCAGTTGCCAGATCGGACCCAATCCCTCGGGTTGGATTCCCCAAAAGAAATCTGTGGGAGCGCCGAAATCACATTGGTTTGAAATACAGCCGGCCCGTGTCACGAGCAAACCGATGAGCGAGGAACTGACGACAATATCAAGGGCGTCTTTTTTGGGATGGGGACCGATATAACGGAGAACGACATAGGTCGTTATTCCTCCGCCCAAAATGGCGCCTGTGGAACGCAATCCCGTCTCGCCACCGAAAAAGAATGAGATAAGGTACGCGCCAACCAGGGCCGCACCCAGCACCAATACGAAGGTCGTCATCACAAGAGGGTACTGAATTTTTTTGTGTCGACTTAACCCAATGATGGACGCCAAGGCTAGCAAGAGCCCCCAACCTAAAAATACACTATGATGCATGGCAATCTTGTCGTCCGTTTTAATTCTTGTATAGTCTCGGCCTCCCAGAAGGTAGACTATGTCCGAATTTTCTTTAAAAATCTATGGTTGTAGGGGAAGTATTCCCGTCTCCGGTCCCGACCATGTTCGATACGGTGGAGAGACCTCATGTGCGGTCATCAAAGCGGGAACGCGAACTATCGTTTTAGACGCGGGGAGTGGCATTAGAAAGTTAGGATTGGAGATGACAGAAAAGGATCCAAGCGTTTACCTTTTTGTATCTCACGTTCATTTTGATCATATCATCGGGTTGCCCTATTTTTCAACAATGTACCGTCCCGATGCGAGCATTTTCGCATGGGGCCCAAGAGATCCTCGCGGTTCATCTTTCGAGGAATCGATCGAATGTCTACTTCAACCTCCCTTTCATCCCGTGAGTGTTCACGAAATGCTGGCGAGAAAAACCTTCTTTAATATGGGAGAAGGTCACGTTGTTTATTTTTTAAAGGGCGTCGCCGAACCTATTCAAATCAACGCTTTCCATCCCTCAGACCGAGACAAGGTTCCCGACCCTGACGACGTTGAAATGAGCGTGAGTTGCATGAGAGGCTACAATCATCCAAAGTCAGGCGTGAATATTTATCGTGTGACTTGTGGAAAGAAATCAATGGTGTACGCCTCAGATACTGAAGGATACGTTCAAGGTGATAGGCGCTTGGTTGATTTCTCCCAAGGCGCAGATTTACTTATCCACGATGCGATGTATACGGACGAAAAATACGTGTCGATGCCTGTTCCAACCCAAGGTTATGGCCACTCCACCGTTAAGATTGCTTGCCAACTTGCTGAGGATGCAAATGTAAAAAAACTGGTTCTTTGGCACCACGATCCCGTCTCCACAGACGATGTTTTGGACAGGATCTTTGAGGATGCAAAAAGTTATTTTTCGAATACCATTATCGGAATGGATGGTTTAGAAGTCCCCATCTGATGTCGAGGTTTTTTTGGCTAATCTAGATTTTCGTTTTGATGAAATTACAGAACAATATTCTAAACGGGAACTTGAGGCGTTTCGCGAATTTGCGTCCACGACCACATTGCCCGAAAGGGTAAGCGTTGAGATAGGGTCCAACCGTGGACGTTTTCTGACGGCACTTTCTCAAGATCGCCCCGATCATTTTCATCTCGGGATTGAAATTCGCCATAAATGGGTAAAACAATCCAAAAAATCGATTGAGAAACTCCACATCGACAATGCCGACGTGATTTGTGGGGACGCTAATTTAGCCCTTCCTATCGTCTTTGATGACGGCCAAATTGACGATATTTATATTCTCTACCCTGACCCTTGGTGGAAAGCTCGCCATCATAAACGGCGGTTAATACAGCCAAAGTTTTTGGATTTATTGCATACAAAAATGAAGCCCGAGGGTCGTGTTATCATCAGGACTGACGTGGGCCCGCTCGCCGACGCGATGAGGGAGGAACTCACCTTTCACCCTCATTTTTTCCCGCTCGATCCCCAAGATTATGACTTCAATGCTCTCCCACTTTCTACCCGAGAGAGAAGCTCCATCGAACAGGATATTCCACTGAATTTGGTCTACTTCCAACACAGCTAAAAAACTCGAAATGAGAAAAGAGAGATAACTTGTTGGTTATGCGATGATGTGATCCGTTTCTGAGGTATTTTCTTTCTTTCTCGGGGAACGTGCTGTGGTGCCCTTAGGTATATCTGTCGATCGTTTGTAAATAAAGGACCTACGGGCGACCACAGCGGGTCGCTCCCTACAATTCACTTTCCATTCCTCAGAAAATGATCACACTAGTTATGCGATGATGACTTGATCTTTCCCAGTCCCGTGCTTATGTATCGGTAGACTTTATGTGTGGAATGTATCGAAATGGATCCTAAAATTATCGCAGCGATTGTCGTTGCTATCATCATCCTCGTCATTTTTCTCCTCAATCGTAAACCCAGCGATGTTGAAGAAACGACAGAAAAAGCAACGCCGCCCGTAAAAGCGGAAAAGCCAAAGAAAACCATCCTCGAAAAAAGGATCGAAGTTGACGCTGCGATTGAGATTCATGATGGAATGTCCTTGGCCGAAATTAAGAAAGCTAAATCGGCAAAGATCAGGGGGAATAAGGGGAAGAGAGAGACTGCCCTCCAAGCCACAGCGAAGTCCAAAGAAGCGCATCAGGAAGAAGAAGCCGACGAAAGCATGGTTGAACCAAAAGAAGAAACCATCGTTAACGGCGAATCGGAAGTGGATGATCTTTGGGGAGAAATTCTCTCCGAGACCAGCGAACGAACAACCGTCGACATAAGCCCTCCAAAAGGAACGCGAGAGGAGACCGATTCTTCGCCTTCCGAAGAAATAAGGGAAGAAGTTCAATCGAAAACGAAAGAAATCGAAGCAGAACACGTTCCTGAAGAATCAAAAATTAACGAATCACGGGGACTTGAGGTCTACTCGCAGGCCGAGGAAACCAGTCTTGAGGATGGATTAAAAAAGACAAGAACGGGATTCATCAAGCGACTTGGGAAGTTTTTCTCAGGACCTGAACTCGCCGAGGACTTAATCGATGAAATCGAAGAAGTTCTCTACACCGCCGATATCGGTCCAAAAGCGGCCTCTCATATCGTAGGGGTTCTCGAAGAACAAATGAGTGGCGAAAAAGATCCGCAAAAAGTATGGGCCTTCGTGAGAGAATATGTGGAGTCTCTTCTTGTGAAAAGAGAAAAGGCGATCGACATCGATTCAGAAAGCCCCTTCGTCTTTATGATTATCGGCGTGAACGGCGTCGGAAAAACCACAACTATCGGAAAGCTTGCCAGCAAATATAAACGTGAAGGAAAGAAAGTTCTTCTCGTCGCAGGCGACACCTTTCGCGCTGCTGCCGTCGAGCAACTCCAAGTTTGGGGAGAAAGAGCTGGTATTCCCGTTCACGCAGGCGAATCCGAGGCCGATCCTGCGTCGGTGGTATACAGCGGCGTTGAAAGAGGGAAGGAAGAAGGTTTTGATATTATTATTTGTGATACCGCTGGACGCCTTCATACGAAAGCTCCTCTCCTGGATGAGTTGAAGAAGATGGGCCGTGTCACACAAAAAGTGATTCCAAATGCTCCCCATGAAACGATTTTGGTTCTTGATGCCAACACGGGACAAAACGCAATCCAACAAGCGTTGGTTTTCAACACCGCCGTTCCTATCACCGGAATCGTGTTAACAAAACTTGATGGCACGGCCAAAGGCGGAGTGATTTTAGGTATTTGTGAAGAACTTGATGCGCCGATTCGTTTCATTGGAATAGGAGAGGGCGTTCACGATTTGAGAACATTTAACGCGGTTGAGTTCACTGAAGCGCTTTTTATGTAAGGATTTTATTCTTTTTGTGATTCGATCAGAATGCGAAGGGCTTTTTCGGTCTCGGCTCTTTTTTTTCCATGATATTTAGCGTTCCTTAACTTCGGATTCTCTAACATCGACGCTACCTCGCGGCGAATTGTTCGTATTCTAAGTCGAGCAATATCGGCTAATGGGCTTTCTGGGTTGGCGCGAATAAAACTTTCGTAGTAGTCAAGAGCGCTCTCGTAGATACCTTGCCGGTAAAAGATTTCGGCTTTATTAAAATCTTTGAGATCGTTCTGTGAATTGGAAGACTGACAGCCTATGAAAAATGAAAAAACAACCCAAAAGATGAAAAGCGGTTTCGTGACCCTTTTTGGTAAACCTAATGTTGGCAAATCGACGCTCATGAATCGTGTTTTGGGAACCAAGATTGCTATTACCACGTCTAAGCCCCAGACGA
>JALSKP010000802.1 GCA_026988815.1 Myxococcales bacterium
TCAGAAGCCGTGGAGGCGCAGATCTGTTTTGTCGATACACCTGGTGTCCACGAATCAAAAAAGTCTCTTAATCGAACGATGGTTCGGGCTGCAATTGGTTCCTTGGAAGGCGTCGATGTCGTCTGCCATCTGGTTGATGCTCCATTCTTCGCCAGCAATGCGGAAAAAATGTGGGAAGAGGAAGCATTGATATTTAAATATCTCTCCTCGGTGGATGTAAAAGTCGTGCTTGTCGTAAACAAAGTTGATGTACTTTCGCAAAAGGAATTGATCCTTCCCCTCATTCAAAAATTCACTGAATTTTGGAAATACGATGCGGTGATTCCGCTGAGCGCTAAGACGGGCGAGAACGTTGGCGAGTTCGTTGATTTACTGATGGGCTATCTTCCCGAAGGTGAACCGATTTTTCCGACCGACATGCTTACAGATAAAGCAGAACGTTTTATGGCTGCTGAGTTTATCCGTGAAAGATTGATGGATCACTTAAGGAAAGAAATTCCCTATGCCATCGCGGTAGAAATTGAGCGTTTTTATGATCGCCTGGATCGAGATTTACTCGAAATTTCGGCACTTATTTATGTTGAGCGCGATTCTCAAAAAGGAATCGTGATTGGGGATAAGGGCACAAAGATAAAGCAAATTGGAATGGAAGCTCGAAGGATGATGGAAGAATTTTTTGGAAAGAAAGTGTTCCTTGAAACCTTCGTCAGAGTGGAAAAAAACTGGACCGATAATCCTGAATCGGTTGAAAAATTTGGGTATGAAAGTTGACTGGAATAATTGCAATTGTAGGACGACCCAATGTTGGGAAAAGTCGTCTTTTTAACCGTTTAAGCGAAAGCGAAAAGGCGATCGTTCATGATTACGCAGGCGTAACGCGAGATCGTCAATACGCCCGTTCGGATTGGTTTGGGAAAGATTATGTGCTCGTCGATACGGGCGGTTTTGTGCCCAAGTCCGAGGAAATATTGCTCGAACAGATGAGAGTTCAAGCTCAAATCGCTATTGATGAAGCCGACGTCATCATCTTCTTAATGGACGCCCGTGAGGGGTTGGTTCAGGGGGATGAGGACATTGCTGCAATGTTGCGTATGACAACCAAGCCGGTTTTCTATGCGATTAACAAAGTAGACGCTTGGGAAAAACGCGACGAAATGATGATTGATTTCTATGCTCTGGGCGTTGATATCTATCCGGTTTCGGCCGAACACGGGAACGGTCTGGACGCAATGATGGACGATCTCGCCGAAAAACTTCCCGAGACAGTAGCTGAAGAAGAAGATGATGACGTTATTCGCATCGCTGTGGTGGGAAAACCGAATTCTGGAAAATCGACACTCCTTAACGCAATGATTGGTGAGGAGCGATTGCTGACGAGCGAAATTCCTGGGACCACACGAGACTCCATCGATCTCCCTTTTGAGAAAGATGGCCAGAAATACTTGCTCATCGATACCGCAGGTTTACGACGCAAGAGTAGGGTGAAGTGGGCCTTGGAATACTCGGCTGTGGTTCAGGCAATACGCAGTCTCGATAAAGCCGACGTCGCGCTTTTCCTTGTCGACGCGAACGAGGGCGTATCGGATCAAGACAAAAAAATTGCATCGTTGATGCTTGGTCGTGGTTGCGCGTGTGTATTTTTGGTCAACAAGTGGGACCTCGTTGAAAAGGACAATTCTACAACCGGTGCCTGGGTTC
>JALSKP010000803.1 GCA_026988815.1 Myxococcales bacterium
AAATTTTTGGATCTAAGGATACACAAAACATCGTAGGAATGATGTCCAAAGAAGAAAAGAATTTCGAATCCTCGATGATCGCCGCTTTAATGGAGGCTGGACTACTTTTCGAAAAAGAAACGGAGGTCCCGCTGGCGATTGTTCCTGAAGAATTATGGAAGGGGCTGTGGTCGATTGAAATAGAATGGATCTACGAATGGGTGTGTGCTGCATTCGAAGATCTGGAAGTCAACATCCAGAAAAGTACACATCCGGAAAAGATGCTCGACCTTCAAGGGACGCTGAAATGGTTAGCCTTGGAAAATAAAAAGGATCACCTTGACGAAAAACTTCCCGAAGAGCTCCGCGACCAGCTTCCCAATTGCCTTTATTTAGCGGGATGCCTGGGAGGCTTCATCGATGATTTGGCGGACACCGACACGCCGAGATATAAAGAAACTTTCGATTCTGAATCGAAGGGAATGGTAGGTTTGGCCCTACAAAATTTCGCAAAAAAAATAGTTTGAGAAAAAAATTGAAGCTCAACACCTCCTTTTCAAAGCTGTTGGGACTCGACGAAGGATGGCGAAAAGAGATATTAGAGGATCGCCACACAACTCACGGATTTGTTCCGCCGTGGATGACCCAAGAGGGGTTCCCTCTGCGATGACCGGTCACGGATATCTACGGGATAGGCGTTTGGGCGATGAAGAAGTAGAATTGGAAGTTGAGCTCGTAAATCGAATTTTCCAACTTTCAAAGCTGATGCTTTTGGATCTCATGAGTCTTCTCAAAACGGATACCTGGTTTTCGCTCGCCTCACTTTCTGAGCTCTTTCAAATGTGTTGTTCCGCATCGATATTTTCTCATTTGCCCAATATGCTCGATGATCCTTCTTTGGCTTTATATCCCCTCTCTATCGCGCAAATTTTGTCGGCGCAGAACTAGTAAGTGCAAGAAACTTTTCTGAATATATAGTAAGCGTATTTACGTATCTTTTTCGTCCTCTTGGATTTTTAAGCGTCAACGAAAGCGCCTTTTGTTTGCACCGTAAGATACCTCGTATCCAAAGCTTGCTTTTTAGCGAAGAAGAACGTGCTCTTCTTTTTTCAGAAATATTTGAAGATCGTTTTTCTTTTTCCCTTAGCGATATAAGAGACCCGCCAACCTTTTTCGCGCTAAAGGAAGGGATCAATATCGGCCAGCCGATGGATACCTTACGGGCCGCTGTGGTGGAACGGGAGATTCTTTCTTTCGACGGCCGCTTTCTCGTACTCGCCGAGGACGAAGGATAATCACTTAGGCGTCCGATTTTCGTTTCAAAGTAAAGGTGCAGGTCCAATTGAGGCCTCGGGACGAGGGAGTCAGGGAGAGTTGACCCTTTTGCTTCTCCATTAAACGTTTGGATATGTAGAGCCCTAATCCATGGCCTGGACCTTCTCGTTGGGCAAAGGGAATAAAAAGATTATTTCGAACATGTAGGGAAAGACCTTTTCCATCATCTTTGATATGAATAGAACCATCCCGACAAGAAATCTTCAGCGATTTTGCGCCACTATGCTGGATAACGTTAGCAATAAGGTTGTTCAAAACGCGTCCTGTTGCGACACGGTCCGCATAAACGAGGGAAGTATCTGTTTCAATACTCACATTAATTTTTTGTTCGCTTAAAAGACTTGCGTTCGATGCTACGGTTTCGTGTATGAGGTCGCTCAGTAAAAGTGTTTCAACATGAATATCGTCGATACGCAAACGAGCGGCCTCCAATAATTTTTCAGCAAGATTCACCAATCGGGCGGCGTCGACAGACGCATTTTCGATGAATTCTCGATATTGGGCGGCCGTGCGATCTTTGCGTAAGGCGATCTCAAGCTCTCCATTTAACGAGGTCAGCGGCGTTCGTAGTTCGTGTGCAACTTCGGCAACAAAACGATTTTGAACGTCCAAGGTTCGTTGGAGACGCGTTATCAGATCACGAATTGTACCGGCTAGGGTTGATGTCTCGATAGTGGCCTTAGGCGACATTTCGAAACGTTCCAGCCAAGAATCGAGTTCTTCAGGGACATTGAGAAATTCGAGACAGCTGTTGCAGAGTTCTTGAAGGTCTTCAGTGATTGTTCGTGCGACCAGAATAGAAGTAAAGATAACAACGATGAGCATAAACGAGGACAAAAGAGCGACAATAAAAATAGTTCGCCATACGGCCAGATCAATACTTTCGTGAGGTACTGCGGAGGCAAAAATAAGAATTCCCCCGTGAGGATCCTGTGCAACTAAGGCTCCGACGCGTAATTTTTTAGGGCCCCCATTATCGTCAAAAAATTGAGTAGATCCGATCGTAGACAATCCCGTGAACCAAGACTTGGAAAGCTCAGTACGTGTTAAATTGGACGTTGAGGCAAGGATCTCTCCGTCGGGCCGATAAGCAATGGAGTACTTTTCCGCGACCGGTGAGTTAAGGGATGGAAGGCGAAGCGCCGTATCGTGGACATGTACGCCCGCATCAAACTCGCTTATAACACCGTGAGCCTCCGTTCTTGCGATTTGTAGAATCATTGCGTCGGTCTGTTCGTGAACTTGATGGTGCACCAAAAACCCCACGATGGCTGTAAAAATGATTACACAGAAGGTGAAAACAGCCCCGAGTCGTATTGTGATGAGAGATTGAAGGCTACGATTTTTCAATTTCGTTCTCCAGACGAAGCCGGTATCCTTTTCCTCTTATCGTTTCGATGACAGATTCGCTGCAATCTCTATCGTCCAGCTTTGACCGTAAATACCTTACGTACACATCGACGAGGTTTGTTGTCGGATCGTGGGCGATCTGCCAAACGCGATCTAGTATCCTACCTCTGCCTAGGACCTCGCCGCGGTGTTTTAGTAAAGAATCGAGAAGTTGAAACTCACGTGTCGTAAGAAGGGTCTCACCTTCAGTGTTAATCACAAGGCGTCGACGAATATCGACTGAAACATGGCCAATTTTTACAGAAGTCGCCGTACCACTAACATCGTTCCGTCTTGCGTGAGCTTTCATTCTTGCTAGCAATTCTTCGAAACTAAAGGGCTTTGGAAGGTAGTCATCCGCGCCTGCGTCGAGTGCCAAAACGGTGGCAGCAACGCCGCTTCTGGCAGTTAACATGATCACGGGAGCAGTCATTCCAAGCTCTCGCCATTTTCGTAAGACTGAGATTCCATCCATATCAGGTAGCGCCCAATCGAGTAGGACGATTTCATAGGGTTGACTGACACCTTGTTGAATCGCATTTTGGCCGGTCGAACATCGGTCCACGATCATCCCTTCCTCATGAAGTCCTCGATGGAGGAATTGCGCAACGCGATCGTCATCTTCAACAATTAAAACAAGCATGGTTTAGCCTTTAGATAGCAAAGGATTTTGATATCACCACGAAGTTTTTCACTCGACGGGCTCGTTGTCAATTCGACCGAATTTTGCGTATAGGGTCGGAAGTACAACAAGTGTGAGAAGCGTGCTCGTGATAAGCCCTCCGATCACGACTGTCGCGAGTGGGCGTTGCACTTCAGCGCCAATACCGATTTGAATCGTCATCGGAAGGAAACCGATTCCGGCGACCAAAGCTGTCATTAACACTGGACGAAAACGCTCAACAGCACCTTTAAATGCCGAATCACGCGCGTCCCCATTTTTGACGTGTAGTTCTCGGGTACGGCTCAATAGGACGATTCCATTCATGACCGCGATCCCAAATAAGGCTATCAAACCCACAACAGCGCTCATGGATATGGGTAAGCCGCGAAGCCATAGGGCAATGATTCCACCTGAGGCAGCGACGGGAACGTTGAGGAAAATCATAAGCGCACTTCGCCAGTCTCTAAACGACAAATAGAGAAGGCCGAGTATCAGAAGCAAGACAATTGGTACGGCTATGGCCATGCTCTGAGCGGCAGCTCTTAACTGCTCATACTTGCCCGCCCACTCTATCCAATAGCCATTGGGCAGTTTAATATTGGACGCAATACGCGCTTGAGCTTCTTCAACGAAGCCCCCTAGGTCACGTCCGCGAACGTTCGTTTCGACGATAAAACGTCGACTTCCCGATTCTCTTTCGATTCGAGCAGGCGTGTTGACCGCCACAATTTCGGCGACCGAGCTAAGAGGAACAGATGGAGTTTGACCACTAGATACGAGCGGTATATCTCCCAGAGGTACCTGAACATCCCACGCCGTTTTTAGAACAATCGGATCTCTAAACTGCCCGCGTTGAACGGATCCAATTTCGGTTCCTCGTTGAATTCCGGCGATGAGCGTTAAAATATCGGGGCTTGAAACACCTAGTAATTTTAATCGATGCCCCTCAATTCGAGCATCAATTCCGGGGACCCCCTCGATTGTGGGTGCGCTGACATCGGCTGCTCCTTCGATTTTTTCGAGTTCCTCGGCGATGTTCCTAGAGATGCTCATTAATTTATCGAGGTCGGGGCCGAAGACTTTTACGCCTACGTCGCTCGTGATTCCCTCCAGGAGTTCATTGAAGCGCATTTCTATAGGTTGAGTAAAGGTGATTTCTGCGCCAATTTCTTCGCTATTCAATCGGGCCGACATCGCCTCTACTAGTTCGCCCTGAGTTCGTCCTGTCGTCCACGCTGATGAGGGGTGGAGTTTAACGAGAATGTCCGATTCTTCGAGTCCCATTGGATCTGTGGCTACAGCGGGTGCGCCACTTCGACTTGCCACACGTTCAACCTCGGGAAACTCACCGAGGATGCGTTCGATACGCGAGGCTTCTTCCAGGGCCTGCTTTGCAGAAATACTAGGAACACGGGCTGTTTGAACGACGATATCTCCCTCTTGTAATTGAGGGACGAACTCAACTCCTAAACGCGTTGTGATGAAAGCACTGAAGATAAAGATAAGTGCCGCGATAGCGATCGCCAATTTTGGACGGGGCATAACAAATTTGAGGGAAGGTAAATAGAGAGACTCTAACTTGCGCGCCAACCAGGTTTTATGGTGTCCTTTGGGACGAATCACGAACGAGGCAGCAGCTGGAATATAGGTAAAACTCAAAATGAGTGCTGTTGTGAGTGCCAGTAAAACGGTAAATGCCATCGGGCGAAACAACTTACCTTCGATACCCGTCATTGTTAAAATTGGAATGTAGACTAGGATCAAAATACTTACGGCGAAAAGAACAGGCCCAGACACACTCTGGGTACGTTCCACAATTTTTTGCCGTAAGTCCTCGTTTTTAACGACCTCTAGTGCGACAACACTCTCGGCAATAACTATCGTACCATCAACGATCAGTCCGAAATCGATCGCGCCCAGTGACATGAGATTACCCGAATAACCGATGGAATTGAGTCCTAGAAATGCGCCAAGCATGCTCAGTGGAATAACGGATGCTACCAATAAACCGCTTCGCACATCGCCGAGCATTAATAACAAAATAAAGATGACCAAGAGCCCTCCCTCTAGTAGAGACTTTCCGACGGTAAACAAGGTGCTCGATACCAGTTTTTTACGATCATAGATCACCTCAACTTTTACCCCCGCGGGCAGTGACTTTTTGACAACCTCCATTCGTTCGCGTAGTGCATCGACGACGCGAAGAGCATCAGCGCCTGCCAGTAATTGTGCCATCGCAAACATAACCTCGCCCTGGCCATTTGCCGAGCCAAGGCCGACCGTTAGAGCACCTGACTCAGTGACTTTGGCGACATCGCGTAGGAAGACAGGGCGCTTGTCGGCATCTACCTTGACAATGATTGCGCCTATTTTTTCGATTGTTTTAGGGTTTGCAAGCGCACGCACGAGAAGTTGCTCGGCACCGTCTACAATGGCTCCACCTGCAACGAGTCCGATAGCTTCACGAATAGATTCGGCCACCTCGGTCGGTGCGATATGACGCACCGCGAGAGCATAGGGATCTAAATTTACGTCGATCTGTGGCGCTCCCCCGCCCCACGCATTCACTTCGACTACACCATCAATTGAAACAAGACGCGGTGCAATATCGCGTTCATAAATTCGATAGAGTTCGTACTTTGTATGCTTGTCGGAGGAAACAGTGAACTGATACACCTCGCCCAGCCCGGTTGCGGGCGGACCGATAGCCGGCGTGCCTGCTGAATCCGGTATTGACTCGCGAGCGGCATCCAGGCGTTCTTTGACGAGTTGGCGAGCGTGCCAAATATTGGTACCGTCTTCGAAAACAACGGTAATCGCAGAAATTCCGGTCCGAGAAAGACTTCTTAATTCATTGACTCCCGGAATACCACCCAACTCGCGTTCGATAGGAAGGGTTACAAGTAACTCCACCTCTTCACTGGCCATACCTGCTGAGGCCGTTAACACTTGAACTTGGACATTCGTGAGATCTGGAAATGCGTCGAAACGCATTTGGGTTACGCCCCAACTTCCAACGAGAACAAAAGCAAAGACTCCTATCAGAACGAATATCCTATGACGAACACTTAGCTCAATGATTCGATTTAATATAACTAACATCGGTTTTTCCTACTTAAATGCGACAATGCTTTTTAACGCGAACGCGCCTTGTGAAACGATGGAATCTTCGATTGAAATGCCAAGAACAACATGATCACCCTCTTCCCGACCAATAACTTCAACTGCGACGGGTTTCGGCGATTCTTCACCGCCGACGACGAAGACGGTGTCTTTTCCGCGGAGTTTAACGACTGATTCTCGTGGGATTCTCAACGCTCCTTTGGGAACAGGAATTAATAGTTCGATCGTTCCAGCCGATCCCATTTCGAGTCCATCGGCCTCAAAATAAAACGCCTGCGTTCGCGAGAGTTGATCAAATCCGAACTCTCGTCGATCCAAGGACAGGATACGTGGCTCATTCGACTTCGGCGCAAACCACTTCGCTTGCCTCACTTTTTCTCCGAAGGTCCCGGCCATTTTTTCGGATACATCAACGCGAACCCTCGTCGCGTCTTTTTTAATAATCGTGATGCATCTAGAATCGGAACGATACAACCCACCTGGGT
>JALSKP010000804.1 GCA_026988815.1 Myxococcales bacterium
ATCTAAACGAAAAAAAGGAAAGAAGAAAAGTGGCGATGGAGCCGATGAACTCGACGTAAATATCTCAGATATTATTTCAGATGAACGCACCAATCAGCTTATCATCGTTTCGAATCGACGATCTTTTCAAAAGATCAAAACAATGATTGAAATCCTTGATGTTCCAACTACCGCTGGTGGACAGATTCACGTTAAATTCCTCGAGTTTGCCGATGCTGAGCAACTCTCGGGAACCCTTTCCTCATTAACTGGCGGGACAAATAACCGTCCACCTACACGGAATAACAGAAATAATAGAAATTCTGGGAACGATCGAAATGTAGCCGAACTGCTTTCTGGCGAAGTCAAAATCACGGCTCACGCGCCCGCTAACGCATTGGTTATCGTCGCTTCACCGAGAGATTATCTGGCGGTTGAAAACGTGATAGAGCTTCTAGATCGGCCCGCTAAACAAGTCTACGTGGAAGCGATAATTATGGAAGTAGGGGTTAACACCGACCGAGGTTTGGAACTCGGCGTCAATGCTCTTACTGGACAAGATCTCGCTGGAATCGTCCCCCAATCGGCTATCGATAGCGGCCTCATCGAGGACACCAATGGGTTGCTCTTCGCCAACTCGAACTCCCAAGGTTTGGAAGGATTATCAGCGGCCTTAGGTGGACCCGGAGGCGCACTTGGTTTGGTTGCACCTTTTGTATCCATCCCCTTCGCTGGAACGACGATTTCCCTTCCTGCTTTTTCCTTGCTCTTGAAGGCAACGCAAACCGACACCTCAATTAATGTCCTCTCTACACCTTCTATTCAAACGCTCAATAACGAGGAAGCAACCATCGTTGTTGGCGATCGTGTTCCTTTTCAACGTGGCGTAGGCGGAGGCGGTTTAACCAACCTTCTCGCAGCAGCCGGGGGAGCTGGCGGAGCTGCAAATCCTTTGGCGGGTCTAAGCGGACTCGGCGGATTAATCGCGCCTGTGGATTATGAAGATGTGGGCATCACGCTGCGTATCAAACCTCAAATTAACGAATCTGATTTCGTGCGTTTGGAAGTCGACCAAGAAGTATCAGATATCAAAGCGGGTACAGATTCAAGTACGCCGACCACGACCCGGCGTAATATTAAGACCGTTGTTCTTGTCAAAGATCAGGCGACTGTGGTGATCGGCGGACTGATGAGAGACACCGAAACCGAGGCTGTCGAAAAAATCCCTCTTCTTGGTGACATCCCACTTTTGGGTGTGCTTTTTCGAAAAACAAAAACGCTTAAAACCAAGCAAAATCTCATTTTAATGCTAACGCCCTATATTATCGAATCTGAGGATGACATGTTAAAAATCCGCGATCGTAAATTGAAAGAGCGCAAGGAACTCCTCAAGTTGTTCGGAAAACGCGATATCAAATATATGAAGAGCGTCAACTTTGACCGTAAGACTGGCCTACTTGGACGTATGAAATACGAAATTGGTGAGGCCGTTAAAGACAAAGATGCAAGAGATGAAGCACTTGAGGCCTTCAAGCACGACGGACCCAACTATCGTATTCTTGGTAACAAGAAAGGTAAAAGAGGCAGTAAATCCAAAGACGGTGGTGTAGAATTTGACCCAGAATCTACACCTTCGGAAAAGTAAACAGGATTACTAATGTATAATCGACTCCGCATTGGAGAAATATTAGTCAGGGCGGGAAGAGCGACCAACGAAAATGTTGATCAAATTCTTCGCCTTCAAGACGGCGAAAAAGAAAACCGAAAATTTGGTATCATTGCGATTTCAGAGGGCATCATCAAAGAAGAGGATATTCTCGGCGCATTGGCCGCTCAATTTGATTGCGGTTTTATAACCGAAATCAATGTCGAAGAGATGGATCTTACCCTTCTAGAAAATTTACAACTCGCCTTCTGTCGAGACAACGTGATCCTTCCCTTTGCCCGCCAAGACGACAAGGGTGTTTTGGTCGCAAGTTATGATCCTCTAGATTTTGAAACCTTAGACAAAATCGAACTCGTCTTGGACCGCGATGTGTCAGCCGTTTTAGTTCCCAAATCCATCCTGACCGAGGCCATTAATACGGCCTTTGATCGCAAGAGCCGTTTTCTTGGTGCAGATCTCGATCAGCTTGATGAAGCCGAAACGCCCTACGCCGAAGAAGTTCTCGTTGATATTAACGATTTGCTCGAAGCCGAAGGCGATGACGAAGCGCCGGTTATCGGGTTCGTCAACAGTCTCTTTGTACAATCCGTGCGAGAGCGCGCGAGTGACATCCACATCGAGCCGGGCGAAAAAGAAATCGTCGTGCGGTTTAGAATCGATGGCGTTTTGAAGGTCATCACCAATCCACCCAAACGATTTCACGCGTCCATCGTGACACGTATTAAAATTATGGCAGGACTCAATATTGCCGAAAAACGCCTTCCTCAAGATGGAAGAATTCGAATTAAAATGGCGGGCAAGGATATTGATATTCGTGTTGCAACGGCGCCCATGGTTCACGGGGAACGTGTCACTATGCGTCTCCTAGACAAGAGTGCTTTGATGTTAAATGTGCGCGATATTGGTTTTGCAGAGCACGATCTTTCGCGTTTGTTGAAACTTATTTATAAACCCAATGGCATCATTCTGGTCACCGGCCCCACAGGTTCTGGTAAGACAACGACGCTCTATTCTTCGCTTTCTGAGATTAACCGTCCTGATAGAAATATCATGACAATCGAAGATCCAGTCGAGTATCAGCTTCAAGGTATCAACCAAATGCAGGTCAACGCGAAAATCGATCTGACCTTTGCAACGGGATTAAGAAGCTACCTTCGACACGATCCAGATATCATTATGGTCGGTGAAATTCGAGATACAGAAACCGCAGATATGGCCATTCAAGCTTCGCTAACCGGTCACTTGGTTTTTTCCACCCTCCACACCAACGATGCTGCTGGCGCGTTCACACGCCTTTCCGATATGCGCGTTCAACCCTTCCTTGTGGCCTCTTCAGTCATCGCTGCACTCGCCCAACGATTGGTTCGACGCCTTTGTAAAGATTGTAAAGTTGCCTACGATCCTACCGATGAAGATATCGGCGAGATAGGACTCAAAAGAGAGACGCTGCTAAAATACACCACCGGTGGAACGATTTATCAACCCCAAGAAGGTGGATGTGAAGAATGTAACCACGTGGGATATCGCGGCCGAACGGGAATCTATGAACTCTTGGAAATGAACGAAGAAATTAAACAACTTATCATCAAGAATTCCGACGCAGGTACGATCAAACGCGCGGCAGTTCGAAATGGAATGCATACCCTTCAAGACGACGGAGCGCTCAAGGTCATGCGAGGCATCACAAGCATCGCCGAAGTCATGCGTGTTACCTCTGAGGGAGGCGGTCACTAATGCCAGTATTTCGTTATAAAGGATTAAATGCGGCGGGAAAGGATGTAAAAGGAATTTTAGATACGGATAGCAAATCGAGTTTACGCGCAAATTTGCAAGCCAAAGGCATCTTCGTCACCGATGTTAGCGAAGGCAAAGAAAAGCTAAAATCCAATTCAGACGTAGACATCAAAAAGATGCTCGAGTTTGTAACGCTTCGCGATATTAGTTTAATCACGCGTCAACTTGCTACACTTTTACGTGCTGGAATTCCTCTCGTGGAAGCCTTCAATGCCTTAACCGATCAGGCAGATAAGGACGAAATCAAAAACACCTTGTCGGACGTGCGTCGACAGGTAAACGAGGGTTCAAGTCTCGCGGCGGCGTTAAAAGAACATCCCAAACATTTCTCCGATCTTTATGTCAATATGGTCAAGGCTGGCGAAACGTCTGGAAACCTTGAGACAGTTCTTCAAAGGCTTACCGAATTTCTGGACGCCCAGATCGAATTGCGCTCAAAAATCGTTGGTGCAATGATTTACCCCATCCTCATGATGGCCTTCGGCTTTGTTATTATGCTTTTGCTTTTCACCTTTGTGATTCCAAAAGTAACCCAAATATTTAAAGATCAAGGCGCCGAACTTCCCCTTCTCACACGTTTTCTCGTGGGGGTAAGTGATGTTTTGTTGGGCTATTGGTTTATCATTTTTCCCCTTATGGCCCTCTCGCTTTGGGGTTTTATAACCTGGAAAAAATCCCCTAAAGGCACGCGCCTATGGGACCTCTATATTTTGAAGGTTCCGTTGATTGGTTCGCTCGTGCGCATGATCGCCATCGCTCGTTTTGCAAGGACCCTCGGTACCTTGCTATCCAGCGGCGTCCCCCTTCTTCAAGCCCTCGATATCGTCAAAGATATTTTAGGAAATACTCGCCTGGTCGAAGTTATCGAAGATGCGCGAACACAAATTCGAGAAGGGGAGAGCATTGCCCAGCCCTTGAAAAGATCAGGAGAATTTCCTCCTTTGGTGATCCATATGATCGCCATCGGTGAGAAAAGTGGGCAATTGGAAGCGATGCTAGAAAACGTGGCGATTAGTTATAATCAACAGACCGATGCGAAAATTGAGGCGCTTACAGTCGTCTTAGAACCAATTATGATCATTATTATGGGAATTGGAGCAGCAGTTGTAGTGTTTGCTATAATGCTTCCGATCCTTCAACTCAATCAGATGGTGGGCTGATGCATAACGTTTTAGACAAGAATGAAAAAGGAGAAAAAATGAAAGAAAGGAAAAGAAAACAACGCAAAGGATTGTCGCTCGCGACATCGATTAACAACACCAAAGGCATGACGATCATAGAAATCATGATCGTGTTAACCATCATCGCCTCGATTTCAGGAATGGTGGGGTATTATGTGATGGGCGCGCTAGATAAAGCGAATAACAAACAAGCGCTCACCGAAATCCGAAACCTAGAGGGGATTGTGAATAGTTATTACCTCGCGTCCTCACCTCGGAAATTTCCTGAGACTTTAAACCAGTTGGCGGAGGGTCCTTCTCCACTCACCAAGAAAGTTCCAAAAGATCCATGGGGCAATGATTACGTTTATACGAAAACCGGTAAGCGTAAGTTTGAAATTTATTGTTTAGGCGCCGACGGTCAGGACGGAACCGACGACGATATCAAAAACGACGAGTAAGTGGCAATGTCCTTTAAAGGCTCAAATCGTGGGATGACAATCGTCGAAATCATGGTCGTTTTAACGATCATCGCATCGATGATGGGTATTGCGATGTTGAGTATGGACGCCATCGGCGGGGACAGTTTAAAAAACAGCGCGACGCGTTTAACCGCCACCATGAAATATACTTACGCGAATGCGGCAATTAACAATACGCAATATCGCTTGGTTATCGATCTTGATAGCGGTAAATATCATACTGAAATTGTCAAAGCGGCGCTCACGAACCACGTCTCGGGAGCCCCATCAAGCCAACCTTCGGAAGATTTTCTGACAGAGGAAGCCAAACGTCTGGCTGAGAAGGTGGAAGAAAAAACTGATCTTTTTGATGAAAAAGAAGAAAACCCATTCGGTATAAGTCGTAAAATTAACTACCAACGTATCGAAGACGTGGTCGTCAAAGACGAGACCTTAAAGGAAGGTATCCGCTTTCATAAAGTTGCGACCGCCGGAAGCACAGCCCCCAAAGATTCGGGTATTGTTACAATCACCTTTTACCCAAATGGATTTCAGGAGCAGGCCTATATCGTTCTAAAAGACGAAAAGGGCGCCGCTATCACCCTCATGACCAAGCCTCTTTCCGGAAGGGTAAAAAGTTATACCGACGAGAAGGAATTGCCCGACGATTTCTTCGAGGTGGAAAGCGATGATTAATCAAGCTTCCAAAACAAGGCGAGGGTTCACTCTCATGGAGATGCTCATTGCTTTATCCATCCTCGCCTCAGCGCTTGCTGTACTGATGGGGACGATGGCCAACTCTGGACAACAATCCATTTACGCGGCCGACCTAACAACGGCGACCTTTCTCGCTAAAAGCAAAATGATCGATCTCGAATATGAGGTGGCCGCAGAAGGATTTTCGAAAAATGATCAAAAGTATTCAGGTGATTTTCGTGAAGAAGGTCGGCCCGATATGGTTTGGTCAGCGACTGTTGTTACGGTGGAAATTCCCGAGGAGGCCAAAGAAGCCTTTCTCGCGAAAGTAAACACGCAACTTTTTGGGCAACAAGATAGCGGCCTCAAAGGTAATGCAGCGTTCAGCTCAATGTTACCGACCCTTATTGGCCAACTTCCGCAGATGATAAATCAAATCGGTACCAAGGTTCGAAAAATCGATCTTAAAGTTGAATTTCCATTCGGTAGCGGAATGCGACCCGTCACCGTGTCTCAATATATCGTCGATCCAAATACCAAAGAGTTTAATGTATTCGGCGACCTAAATAAGGAAGATTTCTAATGCCTGAGTACCGTAAAAACCGAAGGGGATTTACCATGGTCGAGGTCATGATTTCTATGGCAATCCTTACCTCGATCACCGTGATGACATGGGCTGCGATATCGAGCATGTTCGCCTCCAAAGATCTTTTGAGCGCGCGCGCAGAACGTTACCAAGAAATTCGCGTCACCATGGATCGCGTTGGCGAAGATCTGGCTGCATCCTATATAGCTGGCCCCGCTTTTGGTGGAAACGAGATTCCCGGCGAGGCGATTATAAGGACGGACGAAAACGATCCTTCTCAGAATTTACTCGAGGATCCAATCGAATATGGTTTCATGGCCAGAAGCTCAGAAATTAATTTCACAACCTTCAGCCACATCCGTACCCAACCCGGCGAAAAAGCAAGCCGTCATGCTGAGATTGGATATTTCATTCGAGAAACCCGTGACGAAGATTCTGGGGACCTCGTAAAAAAACTCATGAGGCGAGAGGATACATCGCCAGACTCCAAAATCGACGGTGGCGGATCTATTTTCACCCTCCTAGAAAATATCGAAAAATTTGAATTATCTTATTGGGACGCCGGTCGTGCTGAACTCGGAACACCAGAAGAAGTTGCCGAG
>JALSKP010000805.1 GCA_026988815.1 Myxococcales bacterium
GTCATCGTCAAAGGGCCAGCTACGGCGCCTTTTGAGCGCCTAAGAAACAAATTTCGATAGCAGGTCTTATTGCAAGGCAGCCGTTCCTCGGTCCGAAAAGTGGCGATGATGACCCTGCTACCTATGAGGAGCAACGCGGTGTTAAAGTGGTCATTGATAAAGAATAAAAACGCTCCCCGAAAAAGCTGACTTCTGGGCCTTCGACTGTAAAATTGGAGAAAACGAAGACAGTGTTTCTGTTATTCACGAAAAAGAAATTTCTAAAAAAATATTCGAACTCGACTCTCAAGACATTGAGTCTTTCTATATCGAGATCTTAGTTAAAGCAGAGACACGACAAAAAAAGAAGAAAGTGCTTAGCGATTCTGGTGATGAAGAAGAGTAGTCAACTTTTCGAAAAAATTTCAAAAATATGAAGAGGGAAAGATCACTCTCCAAAAAGGTGAATTCGTTGCGCCACTGAATTTTTTAAAGAGAGCCCCTTTCACGAACGTATCCAAAACACTCAAAAAATATGCTATTTTCTCTAAAAAAAAATATCGTTCTTTTTATTCTTCCAATTACAAATAAGCCGTTCGAGATCTTTTCGAAATCATTTCGACCCTTCGAGAAAGAATCATAATAAATAGCCGAACGTATCATAAAATAATATAGTATACTTGCCTACCGTATTAAAGCCCAACCAATTCCTACACAAGACGACCTAAATACCTGATTCATTTTAAGATTGTCAAACCACCTCCAAAGCCTCATTCCAATTAATAGTTTACAGGTTTACTATATTTTGGATTTTTTGAATTTTAGAAAAACCAAAAAATCGAACAAAAAATACGAACATAGAATTTCGAAATGGTGCAATTGTTGACGTATACCTTTTCCATTTTTCGGTAATTATCGGCGTGTAGGAAACAAGAGCTTCCTATACTAACTCGGACAAAAATGGTTTGTCCAAAAAAAACAGTCAGGAAAAAAACATGAATAATTTAAAGAAAACTACGCTTATGATGGTCGTCGCAGCACTTATGCTTCTCGGCTCAATGGGTTCCGCATTCGCTACAGATTGTAGTTGGGTTGGCGCAGGTAATGTGGATGATTGCGCCACCTTTTCTGGTAGTGGTGATCAGTATCACACCTTCTCCCATCGCGGAAACGGACGCTATGCTGTTCGTTTTTTGAACACCTCAAGCTACTACCTTTACTCTGCAACCCTTCGCCCTAGCCGTGTAGATTGGTGGCGTAACTTCTCAGTAGACGTCACCGGTGTTTATGGCAACAATCTTTTTAACACCCTTGGTTTCAAATACACCCGTTCATACCAACACGGCGGTTACAACACCGGTCTTTATACAACCAAAGCAGTCGGCGCCTATAGCAACGCGATTGTTGTCATCTATGATGTTGTTGGACTTTCAAACTACACCAGCATCACTGTTGGAAACGCATGTAGCTACCCTGGTTGGTGCTAAGATTCTATTCTGAATCCACGAAAGATTTTTTCTTTCGCCGAGTCGGTTAATCTCATAAGCGATTCCAAGACAAATGGATTTCTCCTATAGGAGAAAGGTCTTCTCATATCCAGGTGAAGAATAGTGTGAAGAAAGACATTAAAACGAATCCCTTTGGCCCAGTTAACCTCAAAGAATTTAGTATCCTTGCCTACGTTGTGATTTTTGTAAAACTCACCTGGTTCGATACCCAAGCCTTCGTCGAAAAGGAACTTTCGTAAACATTTCGTCTGTATTAGTATGGTCGCGAAAGATAACGATTCAGGATGGATTACCGAAGGAGACGATCATGAAAGTATTCTTTTATGTGTGTTGTGATGTTTTGTTTTGCATGTGGAAGTGACGAAGACCCCGCAAAAAACAATACGTTATCGATAACCAAGGCAACGTGCTTGGGTGGTCACAAAGTAAAGAGTACAACTACACAGAATCGCTCTACACAGCCCGCTACGATTCCGTCCAAGCGAAATGGTCAGAAGGAAAAAAGATTGAGGGAATTTATCTGGCGCTAAAAACCGCGCCTTCGTTGACCGCCCTCAATGATGGACGTGTTTTTCTGTTAACGGGGCAGTTCGAAAATATCTGGAATACGGTCGATCTGGAATTCAAATAGATTGGCAGTTTGTATTGTTTCTAAAAATGTTAGAAAAATTCGCTCAAATTGAATCTGGCCAGTCGGCCATATTTGGGTAACAGTCGCGCTCTCCCCACGTATAATCGAGGAGGGGGGTGAGAGATCCTGTCCAGCTATATACAATCCATTTGTGGAAATGGATGGGGTTGTCGTCAAAAGCCACAACGATTTCCATTTTCCCATCACCGTTTAGATCGGTAATAGCAAGGAGGGAAACGTTAAAGGGCGCGTCCTTGGGTCTGGCTTTTGCAACGCCTTGTTTGTAACCTATTTTACTATATTCCCCCTTAGATTCGACGATAATATACGCGTAATCGTTACTTTCAGGAGGGCCGTTGACAATGTGGATGCGCTCCGATTCGCCGTCCCCATCCAGGTCCGCTCGAAAGACCTGCAACGCCTCGATACGCCTTAGACCGAGTTCGTCTCGGATTTTTTTCTTGTATTCACTGTGGGTTTTGACCGACACTACCGGGTTGGGTTGAAGAGGGTGATCGGCACGCAGAAACAATCCTTCTTCACTTTTTCCCTTCATCTCGACGATGAGCTCGCCACATTCGACACGGCTTCGACCTGTGAGTAGCGGTGGAATGCTTGGTGAAATTCGTATGGGAGAAAGAGCAAGAAGAGTCTGGCTTTTACCGATCCTCTTCTGGATTAATTTCTGATTCTTTGTGTCTGGGTGATCATCGAGAGGATTGATGTTGCTCGCTTGCTTTTCGGTGAAGCGTCCGATAACCACCCCCTGCTTTCCCATTTTTCGAATAAGAATTGACGCTTTTTGGGGCTCCGCTTTTGGGTTGGCCTTTTGGGGCGTCTGCGGTTGCGTTTTGGGAACCTTGCGTGGCTGTTCAGCTGCACAGCTTATCAATAGAAAAGGGATAAAAAAGAGGGATGTTTTCATAGGCGATTCAAAACGAAGAGAAGGGAGAATGAGGTTACTTTAAAAAAGAGGTGGGGCACAGAAAAATAGGATTTACATTGCTAAGCAGAAGGGTAATCTGTCGGGTCTTAACGCAAGACCAGGATCTAAGATGTCTACTATTGTTGCCCTCGGCGGGGGCGGTTTTTCGATGGAGGATGATAACATTTATCTTGATGCATTTATCTTTGGCCTAGCACAAAAGGAACGCCCGAAGGTGTGCTTTGTCGGGACCGCCAGCGGTGATGCCCAAAGCTATTCTGAAAAATTTTTAAACGCGATGGAAAAACATGATGTCGTTGCCAATGAACTGTTGCTCTACCGTCCGCCCGTTGCGCGAGATGAATTGGAAAAGTACGTCCTCGATCAAGATGTTATTTATGTCGGCGGCGGAAATACTTTCAATTTAATGACCTTGTGGAAGGCATGGGGTTTGGACGAGATATTTAAGAAGGCACACGATCAAGGCGTGCTCCTTGCCGGTATTAGCGCGGGATCGATTTGCTGGTTTGACGGCGGTGTTAGCGATTCCTTTTCGCCTCCCGGATCAGACCTTCTCGATGCGGTTGAGGGTATAGGGCTCATCGCCGGAAGCAATTGTCCCCACTATGACGGCGAGGCCTATCGACGCGACCAATATCATCGGCTGCTTAAGAATGGATCTTTAAAGGACGGCATTGCGGCCGAAAATGGCGTTGCCCTTGTTTATAAGAAAGGCAGGCTGGCTGAGGTGGTATCTAGCAGCGAAGAAAAATTTGCATACAAGATTGTTGTAGAAAACGGGATCGTGCACGAAGAAAAAATAAGGGCTCGATTTTTAGGCTAGTCGAAACGCGTACTCATAAATAAACACGCAAGGGGTTAAGCTTTAGAAAGGTTTAGAATGCTTTCGATTGCACTTAAAAGTTATTAATGTATTAATACTAGCGTTGATTGTTGAATGTTTATTATTAATTGGAGTTTGAGATGAAAAAAATGAATTGGATATTATGGGTAGTTTTATCGCTGGGATGTGTGTCAACAGAAGAAGAGGAGTCGCTCGATGCAGAGGAAAGCTGTGTATTTTGCGGTGACGAAAAAGCGGACGCTTTTGGTATTTCGAGAAGCAGTTACCTCGCTTATGGGATTGTGGACCTGGCCAACACGGCATCTTTTAAAGTTTTAGATGATGATGTGCGTCTTGATCGACGTGCGGCGTCGGGAATCGTTGCCACACGTCCCTTTGATTATATCGAGCAAATCGACACTGTTTCCTATGTAGGTCGTCGAGCTTTTTCTCGCTTAGCCGAGTACGCAGAAGCGCAAGGATTTGTACCTTTTTGTGGAGATGGAAAAGTTCAAAGTCTTCTTGAAGCGTGTGATGACGGAAATCAAAACAATGGTGACGGGTGTTCGAGCACCTGTCTTGCTGAGAGTGGAGGACAAAATACAAGCTTTTTTGAGACCGATACCCACTTTATCAAAGGCAGCCAAATCGGCGTAAGTTTTGTAAACCCGAATGGTTTTTATCTTCGTGAGCGACGTTATAAGGGATTTGGTTTGGCGAGCGATATCAAAGCGATTCTCGACCGCGCGGACGGAATTTTGGCCAACAGTACGGCAAATGATCGCGTGAGTTACGATGAATTGGCCTTGCTTTCCAAGGAACCTTTTTTGAGCTCGCTTTTTTCAAGCGAACGCAATGCGCTTGTTAAAGCGTGGAAGATTTTTGAAATCAATAGCGCAGAGCCAGTTGTGATTCGTTGGGAATATGGTTCGGTACCGACCTCAGTCGCGTTTGATTTTGAGGTTCTTCGACCGGGTCCAATCGAGGTGATATCGGTACGCCAAATTTCGTCTCTTGGAAGTTTCATGCAAACCATTGCACGGCGTTTACAGCAAATGAATGGATTAAATGCGGACAACAACAGCCGCACGATCGAGATGGGCGATTTGGAAGCGGGTTTGGGAAATTACCGGCCTGTGTTTACCCAGTCCGAACTTAATGAGATGCAGCGTTTATTGGACGATTACATTCAGGCGGCCACGCCTTCGTTTGGCGGTGATTACATGGTGAAGTATTCCACGATGCCAAGTCCATCGAAACAAACCTTTAGAATCGCCGACTTTGATGGTTGGACCTATAACGCGTATTTGGAAGTAGACGTGCATTATGACGCCTACGATAAGAAGTCGATTTATTCTGGGAATTACGTTCCAGATGCTAATCTAAAATCAGAGTATTCTTTTTGGACCTCGTTACATAAGCCCGGCCTTCGCCGGCCTTTGAAGTGGATGAAGCTTAATGGTGATTGGGCAAATGGGGGAAGCGAGCGTGGATACCGGATCATGGAAAGATGGGAAAATGGTCGCCGAAAATACAATCGTGTCTTGAAATTTGAATCGACTTTTTATCGGGTCCATAAACAAAGTTCTTATAAGAATGAGTTTGCCACAGCCCGTCCAATGTTGGCCGATGGAACGCCTTTGTCTTTGAGGAAATCAACGACGGTGCAGTATGGTCGAAACAAACGCTACCAGCGATTTAAGTTGGCCAAAGTACAAAGTCATTTTAACAAGAACATCGAGAAATTTTTTCCGAATAGTGCAGACCGTATTTTGAGCATTCCTTTTGGACGTTATGAGGCGGTCGATGGTGTGGTTATTGACGTGCATAAATCGGGCGCGATCTTCGCCTACATTGGTGGATGCGAGCTCCCTTTTTCAATTCAAGACGGCACATTTGAAACAAAAAGTTGTGGGGGGCGCTCGGCGAAAATCGACGTCGATAGGTCTCGGGCGTTCTTGAAATTGTACAGCGGGGGTCGAAAGACAAAGGAAGTTCAGTTGTATAATTCTTCCAATCCTCACTTGGCCATCGATCTCGATCGGACCTATTATATCGTGAAGTAAAATGGGTTGAATTAGTCTTCGTAATTCAAATGCATGAGTCGAAGATAAGGCGTGAGTTCCTCAAAACCTTGAGGATAAAATTTTTCGGCGAGGGTACGATCGATGGATTCATGGATAGCCACGGGATCACCCTTTTGCCAATCGGCGGGTGTGGCGACGCCATTCCTATCACTGACTTGTAGGGCTTGAATGCTGCGAAGAATCTCGTCGAAATTACGCCCGACTTCAAAAGGATAATTCATCGTTAAGCGAATTTTCTTATTTGGATCGATGACAAAGACGCTGCGTACGGTGGAGATATCACTTTTTGAGGGATGAATCATACCATAGAGTTTGGATACCACGTGGTCCACGTCGGCGATAACAGGGAAATCAATTTTGGTTTGGTGGGCGCGCTCAATATCTTGAAACCAGCTCAAGTGTTCGGCCACCGTATCGGTGGAAAGACCTATAGGTTTGGTATTGTGTCGCCGAAAGTTCTCTATTCTGAGCGAGGTTTGCCCCATTTCAGTGGTACAGACCGGACTAAAATCGTCAGGGTAGCTGAAAAGAAAACACCAGCTATTCTCCATCCAGTCGTGTAGACGAATGAGACCTTGGGTTGTTTCAATTTCAAAATCTGGAGAGTCATCTCCAATACGAACCAGCATTTTCGTGCCTCAAAAAATCACCCTGGGTTCTCATCTAAACAGTGAGCGATGGAAAAAGAGGGTTGGTCAAAATTCCATTAAAAACTACGCCGTCATTTGACCAGATAATCTGAGCTTTCGCAAAAGGAAAATGGCAGGTGTGAAAGACGATGGTAGAGGGGATCTAGATTGGGGGGATTCTGATCCCCTCTCCCTCTGGGGGAGGGTTAGGGTGGGGGACTTCGTTTTAGCTTGTGGGTTTATTGGCTTCGGCCTTGACCTAGTTAAGTTGTTGAACTTATTGAACCACTTGCTTGTTTG
>JALSKP010000806.1 GCA_026988815.1 Myxococcales bacterium
ATAAAATCGCCAAACTTGAATTGGAGGAATAGGTAGCCGTCAAGGTTTGGCCCGAAAGCAAGCTAATGTTATAGAAATGATCGACGCCATTTGTGGGATTGATAAAATTGCAGGCTCCAACAATGCCTTGCATGGTTAAGGCATCATCACCGACAAAATCGCCCTGAATCAAGGCGCCGTCGGTTGTAGGTATCACGTCCACACAATTGTTCGCCTCTGGGGTTGGGCAGGTTGCGTTAACACAAGAAGCGCATATTGAGGTTCTCAAGAGTCGGTCCGCACAATAGGAAATCTCGTCGAGCGCAGAGCAGGTTGGCATATTTCCGATCGAACAATTCGGCGTAAATATTTGAGTTGTTAAGGTGTAGGTTCCCATTCCTGCAGCGTTTTCTCCGTCCATGATGACAAATAGGGTTTCGTCTTGAAGGGCCGTATAACTGATCCTTCCCGTCCTTCCTGAATCTTGCGCGCTACATGAGGAAAGGTTTAAACAATCGGTGAGAAGATAGATCACCGTTGAAGGATCGTCTGAGATATAATCGAGATTAAGGGTTTGGCCGGCCACTAGATCAATGGAATAAATGTAATTTTTTCCTTTCGTCGGTGTGGGGAAGGAGCACATTCCCAATACTCCCTCGGCGACGACGGAATCGGTTTTATCAAAACGTCTTGTATCGGAGCTGCCATCGATAAGCGGAATGGGATCACTACAAAACTGGCCCGTTGGTGTTGCGCAATTTCCGTTTACGCATGCACCGCCGCAATCGCTTTGAAGGGTGAGTCCGTCGCTTGCACATCCCATCATCGTTGTGGCGTCGATGCAGGTTGGTGGATCCAAAATATTGCACGATTGTCGAAACTGGATGTCTAAAGAAAAACGAAGAGAGGTAGCCCCCGACGCGATTCGATCCAGAACTAAGAAAATCGTTTCGTCGGCGAGCGCTTGGTGTACAAGGAAACCATTTCGGGCGGCTGAACCGGTGGTTTGAAGGCAGCTTTGTGCATCGGTGCAATCGGCCAGAAGGTACATCAAGGTCGATGTGCTAGGTGAGGTGTATTGAATTTCAACAGTGTCGTTGGCTCGCAATTGAAGAGCATAAATTTTTTCGTATCCTTGGGTAGCAAGGTTATGAATGCAAGCACCTTCGGAGCCGCTGAGTTCGATTAGATTGAGGGCGCTAAAGCTTTGATCGCTGAGCTTTATAGAATTTGTAATCGGTAGGGGATCGATACAAGATTCACCCGAAGGATTTTGGCACTGGGCATTGGAACAGCTTCCGTCACATTGAAAGTACTCATAGAGTTCCAAAGAATTACAAAAACGCAGGGCATCGCCTTGGCATACAATGGGAGAATTTCCGGGGTTGCATTGAGGGCTAAGCGATTCGACAAGCAGAGAAAAATGATCGTTGGCACTGGATAGGCTGTCGACAACCAAGAGGGCGTTTTCGCTTTGTTGGGCAGCAAAGAAGATTTCCGAGCTTCCCTTCGAATCTGAACGTGCACCATCTAAACATGTGTTTCCACTACAATCGCGAACGAGAGACAGACTCAAGGTCTCTTTACCGTAGCTTTGGACCTTCGCGTGGAAGACTTCGCCTGCGACGAGTTGAACCTGATAGGATACATCTGGTCCGGCCCCGGTTATTCCTGAACAGATAGGTTTTGCAGAAAAATCGTTAGTATAATTGGCCAATGAATCGTAAATGAAGGTGCCATTTGTGAGGGGGGCGTTGAGGCAAAGATCGGCGGCCGGGTTGATGTCGCATCCGCCTTCGACGCATCCATTTGGGCAGGTAAAGCCGTTTCGTGAGCCAGTGCCCAGTTGGTTACAGATTTCTACCGAATTTCCCACACAATAGGATGCATTGGGTTCACAGGTAAGTCCCGATCGAATGCGTGTTTTTAAGGTATAACTACTTGAGAAAATTGAAGTCGAATCAACGATGATGAATATGGTTTGTGGTGTATCGGCGAGGTAGGAAATAGTACCCGCGCCGCGTTGGGGGTTGGTTGCCAGGCAGGTGGATAAATCTTCACAATCTCGAATCAAAAAGAATTGTGCTGCCGAAGATTGGGTTTCCAAGGTCGCTTCCAAAAAATCACCTGCGTTGAGATCGATCGAATAGGTGGTGTCCTTTCCAAGCGTGCTACTTTCAGAGGCGCTTCTACAAAGACCGTTTTTAGGGCCTCCTATATCGTAGGTGTTATTATTTCCAGAGAGGGAGGTTTCAATCTGTCCGTCAACCATGGGAATGGCATCGATACAATGATCTCCTCGGGGTGCGTCGCAATGCCCATCGGTGCAATTTCCCATGCAATCGTATTCCCGAGAAAAGCCGAGCGAGTCACAGTAAATAATTTTACTATTTCCGACATTGCAAATCGAAGGTGAGCCGGGGATACAATCGGGTGGGCCGATGCGTAGATCGAGGGTATAGGTGTTAGAAGAAAAACTTGAGTCGCGATCGACGACGAGAAACACCCTTTGGTCTACAGTGGCAGTGTAGGATAAAGAAGGGTTTAGGGAGCTCACGTTGTCGATGCATGTACTTGTGTCTAGACAGGAGTCGAGTAAATACAAACTTGCGCTGGAGGAGCTGATGAGGTCGGCAAAAAGAGAATCGCCGGCATTCATTTGAACTTCGTAGATGGTATCGTTTCCTCTTTTTCGGCCGGATAGTTGACATTGGCCTTCGTTTAAATTCGAAAAAGAAATGGCGTTAGATCCCGTAAAAGTTCCGGTGTATTGTCCTGTGCTTGCAGGAATAGTTTCAAAACAAGAATCGCCGTTCCCATTGGTACATTTGTCGTTCGCGCATCCTCCGGAACATGTATGGGTATTTACTATACCTAAAGGAGAACAGAAGGATAAGTCTTGGGTGGTTTGGCAGGCTCCAATTTGATTGGGAGCGCACTGGGGAGTTTCTAAAATGAAAGATAAAGTAAACTCACCTAAAGCTAACGAGGATCCAGAATCTACGATGATGTAATATGTTGTATTTGGTGTTACTAAAAACTCAAGCATTTCTGAACTAGCACTGCGATTGTCGACTCCTAAACAGAGGTCTAAATTGTCGCAATCTTGGACAATGTAAAGGACGGAATCAAATTGTGCATCGATTCTAACTTGGGCTACTTTTCCGCTGTCGGTAGTTGAAAAAGAATAGACAGCGTCGCTGCCGAAGGTGGCCGATCCTGTGCAACTGGAGGGTGGTGTATAGGTATTGGTGAACTCTTCGATTCGTCCTGAGATCGTGGCGGGCGCATTTAGGGGAATTGCGGAAAGACAAGTGTCGTTTGTGGGTGGTAGGCAATTGCCAACATTTGGATCGCACCCTGCGGTGCATAATAGGGTCTCGTAGGCGGTGCCCAATGGATTACATTTTTCTACATTATTTTGCGCACAGCGCGTAGAATCGGGAGTGCAGATGAGATCTTCAACAAGAATGGAAATCGTGGTGGGTCCGTAATTGTCGCTCTTATCAACGTCAGCGACGACGAATAAATCGATGGCATTCTGGGTTTCGTTTTTATAGGTGAGCGATTCTTCTGTCGAAAAATACCTGTTTGATCCTGCAAGACACGATGTACTGGGATCGTCACACTGAGAGATCAAATAGAGGGAGGTGTTTTCGAATCGGTCGGTGGTTTGGAGCGTTGCGATTAAAATTTGTTGAGAGAGTAGATGAACAGCATAGGCAACATCGGGTCCATCGGTGGAGGTGCTTCCATTTCGGTCGGGAAGGCATCCGCCGGCGGGAATTTGGTAGTCGTCAGCAAAAGGCGCGTAAATTACCGAGCCCGAGTATCCCATCGTTGCATCGATGGGATTGTTGCAGTTTTCACCCACTTCATCGCTACAGAAACCAGTCAATGGATCGCATCCCGCCATACAGGTACGGGTTTGGAAATCCGTTTGATTGGCCGAGCAAAATTTTGAAAGGTGATCCGTCTGGCAGACCGCTTCTCCGAATTGGCACACGGTTTCTTCGGCATTAAAGGTGAGTGTATACGGACCGCCGCTATTTTGTTGGCGTCCTTGTACGATAAGATAATAGGAACCTTCATCCAAAAAAGTGATAAGATTTTCGTTTGATGCCGGGCCATTTTCTTCTACACATTCAAGAGGGGCGGACGTGTTTTCACAAATTTTTGAAATGCTAAAGCTGAGATCGGCATTGTTCGTTGGGTCAAGGTCGATAAGAACACGCGAGTGATTTTGAAGCGTGAAAAGGTAGATGTCCTCGCCCGCTGAATTGTCTATTTCCGTACACGTGGAGCCAAGGGCAGAACTGGCAGCGTCATTGGTATTGGCATTGATAGGTTGCCCCTTTCGAAGCAAGGTCGGTATCGCACAAGCTTGGTTCGTTATTGTTTCTATAACCTCGGCGAAGATGCGGTATCTAAGGCCGCTAGGTTCTACGGATGCGTCTAAAATCTCGATGAGGTAGTCGCCTCTGTCGAGGGCACCGATACTAAATTCAACACGAGCTTGAGTTAGGGGAAGGTTTGTGAAGGCCTCTTTTATTTCGCCCGAGGGTGAGGTTACTTTTAAATGAACCTCGCCGCTTCCGATATCGATATTGTCGATTTGGAGGGCGACGACCAAGGTTCCGGAAAAAACGGACGCATCGTTTACGTCGTAAGTAAATTGGTCCACATCACCAGAACAAAGTACGGCTTCAAAAAAGTTGTCATCGCTTTGCGATATTCGCGTTGCCTGGTTTGGTGTTTCGTTAGGTTCAAGCGCGTCATTGACGCAGGCTCGCGCTGGCCTACATTGATTGTTTTCACAAACCCTTTCCCCGAGACAATCAAGTGCCCGTCTGCAGCGGAGATTTTCGCTACAACTCGCCGAAAGAGCCGCGGAATCGTAATCGCAAATTTGATTTCCGTCACATCCATTTTCTCCGCAGGCTTTTTCAATTTCCAAACATTGGTCGACAACGCATAGGAAGCCGTCAGTACATTCTTGAGGGCTAGAACATGGCGAGGCGTTGATGCAAAGCCCGCTTATATTTTCGCACACACCACGTGCGCACATTCCATCGATACATTTGTTTTCTTGGCATCCATCTTCGCAGAAGAAATTTTCCAAACACGCATTATCGTCCGGACAAGTAGGATCGTTAACGCATGCCGCTTGAGCGGGATCGCAAACGCCGCGAGCACAATTCAAGTCATCGCAAATGTCTTTTTCTTCGGTACAGCTTTGTCCATAACAATAGTAACCTTGGATACAATTTTCGCTTTGATTTTCAGAACTGCAAATTTCTTTGTTGACGCATTCTCCAGTGAGGACATCGCAAAGGCCGCGATCGCATATGGTATCGGCGCATACATTTTCAACGCATTGTTCTTGTTCACAGGCATAGCCTTCCAAACAATCTTTGGAAGCACTGCAGGTGTCCAAGTTAATACACCCACCATCAAAACACTGGCCTCTTTGACAAGGGGTGGACGCGTTGCAAGGCGTGTCGGGAAGGCAAAGATCGTCTTCGCAGCGAAATCCTGTGACGCATAGGGCGTTCTCACACGAATCAGGATTGGCACATTCGCCCGTTTTTGAGTCGCAGAAACCTTGAAGGCAGACCACCGACTCGCAGCGATTTGTTTCGCCGTCTTGCCCGCAGGCCGACGAAAAAAAGAGAAGTAGAGCAAAAGCGTAGTAGCGCATTGAAAACCATGGAAAAATGTTCACTTTTTATAGGTTAGTTTCTTCGATGAATCAATGTTTTGCGGCATGAATTGGCTCGCTTCGAGAAGTTGTCAAAATTGGCATCAGTGCGACACCAAATTTGATGTTAGGCTTCAACCCAGGTATGAATAGGTTAATCAAAAATCGGTAGGTCCATGAAATATATCTTCGTGATGCTCATATTCGCGCTTTCCTGTGATGGTAAAATAACTGTCAACAACGGTGGCACTCCGGGTGATGGCCCTAAATTACCTCAACCAGAAGTGGACGAGGAGGTTACAGGTGTTGCCAAAGTTGGTGCGAGGCGTCTTTCTAGAAATGAGTATAATCTTTCGTTGGCAACGATCTTGGGGCCCGAATTGATTGGTTCTCAAGGTGAGCCTGCGAACGCATTTCCTGAAGATAACGTGGCGCCTTTTGAGAACAACTGGTCCAATCAGCGGGTGTCCGAGGCGATGGTCGAGGGGGCTGAAATTGCGGCGACCTATGTTTCCTCAAAAATGACGCCAGCGATGTTGGGTTGTACGCCCAGCGGTCCTGACGACGCCCAATGTTTTACGTTTTTTGTCGAAGATTTCGGTAAGAAAGTATTTCGTCGCAGTCTCACTCCGCAAGAGATTAAAGATTTTTCTAAATTTCAGGATTTTAGCGTTGAGTCCGGCGATTTTATGGCGGGTATTCGCTTCGCCGTTCAAGCTTTTCTGCAGATGCCCGACTTTTTATACATCATTGAAAGCGGCATTCCTTTGGCGAGCCGGCCTCAGGTACGACGCTTGAGTTATTTGGAATTGGCCAGCCGTTTGTCGTTTTTCCTTTGGGGAACGGGACCAGACGCGGCGCTTATCGACGACGCGGAAGCTGGAAAACTGGACAAAGACCAACTCAAAGCGCACGCGATTCGGATGTTAAAAGACGATCGCGCGAGGACTCGAATCAATCAATTTCACGCAATGTGGCTGGGCTATTTCCGCTTTAGCGGGGGAAATCCGATCGCAGATGGCATGATCGATGAGACCGAAAAATTGATCGAGAAAATCGTTTTTGATGAGAAAGCGGATTATTTTACTTTATTCACCTCAGATCAAACCTACCTCAGTGAGGAATTATCAGCCCATTATGGATTATCGGGGTCGGGATGGGTGTCCTATGGTGATAGTGGACGTGGCGGCGTTTTGTCCCACGGTACATTTTTATCGGTA
>JALSKP010000807.1 GCA_026988815.1 Myxococcales bacterium
CGGTCAAGTATTCGAAGGTATTTCCAAGTTTATCTTCAGGACCAAATTTAATGCCGCCATCATTCCATGTCATTGGCTGAGCATCGATACCACGCGCTTTCAATCGAAGGAGTAAATCCTCACGCTCAATTCTACCCGAGTTGGTCATTCCGGTTCGGTTCAGCGGACGGGAAAGGGCGTCGGTAAATGCGGCCCAATCGGGACAGATATCTTTGTAGGGTTCAAATTTTTCAAATGTCATGCGATGTATCCTATTTTTTCAAGAAGAAGACGGACTTCAGTTAAGGGGAGTCCTATAATTGCTGTATAATCCTTTCCTTCTAAACGACGGAAAAGTCCGATCCCGAAGGATTCGATTTTGTAGGATCCGCAACACTTTAAGGGAGAATCAAGATCGATGTAGTCCTCAATTTCCTTGGAACTCAGTGATCTCATTTCCATTTCAAACACAGTGGAGGACGAAAAAGATGTCGTTTTATCGAGAACGCTAATCGCACAAGTGAGTTGATGAACACGACCTGAGAGAGCGTGAAGTTGATCGATCGCGTTTTCTCTGGTTCCTGGTTTTGAAAAAATACGTTCATCGAGAGAAATGATTTGGTCTGCGCCAATAATCGTCGCATCGGGATACCTTTTCAGCACATCAAGCGCTTTGCCTTCTGAAAAGCGAAGGGCCTGGTCTTGGACGCTCAAGCGCTGTGTTGAGATTTCTTCAAACGAGGATGATGTTGCCTCGAAAGGAATGCCCAACTTTTCCATGAGTTCGATTTTATAGGGTGAGGAGGTCGCCAGTATTAATGATTTCATAAAAGCCATTTTATTTTTCGAAGGTTGCGATACACTGAATGTCGGAGAGCTACAATGAAAGAAGATAGAGAATTTTTAGATAAGCTGGACGATATTCACGAATTCCCCTGCGATTTCTTTTTTAAGGTCATCGGAGACAATTCACCTGAATTCGTTGCACAATGTGTGCAGGGAACGGTCAACGTTTTGGGACCTGTTTCGATTGATGTGAAGACACGGGAAAGTTCCAAGGGCAACCACGTTTCGATTACCCTATCGGCCCAACTCGATAGTTCGGAGCTGGTCCTTGAGGTTTTCAAAATTTTGCAAGGTATTGAGGGCGTGAAGTTCGTTCTCTAGGAAAGGAAGCTTCTATATTTGGTTGGGATTAAAGATCAAAGATATCGATTGAATCGTTATCTTTCTTCTTCTTTTCTTTCTGTTTTGGAAGCGCTTTTTTCTTAACGACTTTTTTTGGCTCATCATCATCGAGAAGAATTCCGACACTGGATGGTTTCTTCTTTTTCTTGATTTTGGTTGTGTTTTTGATTTTCTTCTTTTTCGTTCCCCATCCCGAGTCGCTGGTTTTTTTCGACTTCGCAGCAACCTTTTTAGGGATTTTTTTAACAGCGACAATCTTCTTCTTTCCTCCCAAAGGTAGCAGTTCAAAGCTCTCATCAAAGGGTTGATTGGGTATTATTTTAACGGTCATCGGTTCAAAACCTTCTTTCTCAAGAATGACTTCCATTTCTTCTTCGCTTTTTTCAACGAGGAGGGTCATCGGAGTGATTCCAACTTCAACATCTAAGGTTGTCGCTATCGCGCCCGAAGGCGTCGTGACAATATGTATGTTTACATTTTTAACTTCTTCTTTGGGACTTTCTTTTTCTTCTTCTCCATCGACCTTGGCGACCACGACCTTCCCCTTCTCTGAATCATCAACTTCGGGTGACTCATCTCCTTGCGTCGGTACAGCAGCTTCAGCTTTAACATCGCTTTTCACCGGGAGGGCGGCATCGTTCTGGCTTTTGTAAAAGATGAGTCCTCCAGAGACCATCCAAAACACAAAGGCAAGACCCAAAGGAGGAAGGAGTTTCATGATTCGACTTGGGGCTTTTGGCGCCACAGGAGCAACCTGAGGCGCGAGGGGAGCGGGAGCTGGAACGGGATTAAACTGCGGTGTAGACATCGGTGTTTCCTCTTCAGGACCGCGTTGATTCGGTACTTGGTTGGTATAAACAGGGATTTTTTGGTTGGAAAATTGGGAGTCCAGTGACACATGCTCGCCGGTTCTGAGAACGTTCGAGGCAGGTGTATTTGGAGCGAAATCATTGATTCCGGATTGATGGACTTGTCGACGCATCATGTGCGAAAAATTATTTTCCACATACCGAGAGAAACGCGATGCGGAATAACCTGGCGAGATGTTTTGCAAGGCGCGTTCTAAATCCATCTTTGCAGAATAACCGTCCTGATAACGTTTTTGAATATCGCGTTGTAGGAGCATCATAATAATTTGATTGAGTTCTTCGCTAAGTTCTGCCACGAGTTCTTTTGGAGGGCGAACCGGACGGGTTAAAATATTATTGTAAATTTGGTACTCGGTTTCTCCGTCAAAGGGGAGAACGCCAGTCACCATTCTATAAAGGTTGACCCCAACCGCGAAAATATCCGCTCTTCCATCGACCTCTTTGGCCATCGCTTGTTCGGGAGACATGTAGAGAAGTTTACCTTTTATCACACCAGCGCGTGTATCACTTCGGCCGTCACTCTGAATTTTAGCCACACCAAAATCAATTATTTTAATATCTCCGCCCAAACTTATCAACACATTGTGAGGACTCACGTCGCGGTGAACAACACCAAGGGGACGTCCTGTCGCGTCGGTGGACTGATGGGCGTGATGGAGACCTGCAAGAATATTGCTCGAAATAAATGCTGCATGGTCTTGGGGAACTCTTTCGTCGGGACTCGCCTTCAAAAGCGCGTCCAAATCGAGACCATTAATGAATTCCATCGCGATATAATACACACCGTCGATTTCACCGAGGTCCAAGACTTGCGCAATATTGGAATGATTAATGTTAACAATGATACGTGCTTCGTCGATCAACATATCGACAAAGTCTTTGTCTTCGGCGAGGTGGGGTAGAACCATTTTAATGGCGACGGTCTTCTCAAAACCGGTAGCACCGGGAATTGTTGCTCTGTACACCTCGGCCATTCCGCCACGGGCAATAAGCTCCACCAACAGATAGGGTCCGAATTTTCTTGGCAAGATCAAATGCCTTCCTGGTGCAAGATGAGTTCTTCTTAAAAACTACCATCTAAGGCGCTCGCCAAACGATCGCGAGAAGAATTATTTTTTAAGGCGACATTAGCCGACGGCAGAGTCTAAACCGACGAGAACCAGGTTAAGTTCTGATCCGTTTTGTTGCACGGTGACAAGGTCTGAGTTTCCATTGAATGCAATACCCACGGGAACGCCATTGTTACACCAATACTCACTCATAACTTGCCCATCTTCGGCATCATAAAGCGTCGAGGTCCCGTTGAAATCCAGCACCGCCACCACGTCGCCTAGATTTGAAATTGCGAGGTCGCGAACTTTGGCGGACTGAAAACAGTTTCGCTTCTTCCACTTTCCCTTCTCGCTTAGATGATAGAGGCAAATCTGACGATCAGATGCTGTTCCGATAAGCGCGTGGTGCGATGCAACAGCCACATATTCGACATCAGGTGCATTATCGATCCTTCGGAAATCTTTTCCATCCTTACTCGCGTAGAGACGTCCCGACTCCGACGCCGCGACAACCACCATCTGCTTATTTCCCGCGATCGCCGTTATTTTGGCACGACGAGGATCCTCGAACATAATTTTAAATTCTCGGTGAATGCGATTTAAACATCCTACGCCGCCTTGACTGGTCCCATAAAGGACACATTTGGACAGCGCAAATAACGCCGAAAGATCTCCCTCGGGAAAGGAAATATCCTCTAAAGTGTCTTCTTGAAGCGTCGTTGAGAAAAAATTGAGTTCGTTGTCTTTACAAGAAACAACCTCGCCTTCGGAGGTAATGCTTATAAAGGCTGGATTTTCTACCACCTCTGATCCCGTTCCAAGAATCGATGTGGTGCTCGTTGAAGCCTCGTCCTCTTTTATTGGCGCTAAAAAAGCAATCAACTCGCATACTTCCGCTGCCGATTCTGGACGATCAAATTGAGATTTAGAGAGCATCGCCGAAATCAATTGGTCTAGTCCCGGCCAATTCTTGAATTCTTCTCTTATCGCGTTCAGACTTGGCACGTCACCGGCCATCTGAGCCTGAAGGGTTTTCATCAAAGAATCTTCGTTAAAGGGCGCACGACCGGTGAGCATATAAAACAAAACGCCGCCCAAAGCGTAAATATCTGTTTGAACATTTAGATTTTCGTTCGCGATCTGTTCTGGAGAGGCGAACTCGGCCGTCCCTACGAATCCGATCGTTTCGCTGGATTTTTCGTGTTTTAATTTTACCAACCCGAAGTCGAGAATTTTCGCAAAATCGCCAATACCTGGAAGCGACTGAATGATGATATTATCGGGTTTAAGATCGCGATGAATAATCCCGCGAAGGTGAGCTTCATGAATACCATTGGCGATTTGACGCAAAATTTCCAGAGCGCGATGAATAGCCAAACCCTCAGGAAAACGCCTTAGCAATTCCCTAATTGTTTTTCCTTCCACATATTCGGTGATGAGAATAACGTATTCATCTTCTTCAATAACCTCAACAAGTCTCACCACATGGGGATTGCGTAACTTTCCGAGGGAAGCTGCTTCGCGTTTCCAGCGTTCGGCCGCAATAATAGCTTTATTCGTAAAAATTTTTGCGGCGAAATCGCGCTGAATATCTTTCAGTACCACACGGTAGACCTCAGCCGCTCCTCCCACACCAAGGTTTTGAACAACCTCATAGCGGGAATCTAAAATACGTCCGAGCCAAATCTCTGTAAACAAAACATCAGCCCATTCTCCCCTACTAACGCTATGATCACAAAATGAACAATGCGTATCAGAGGGTTTGACGAGCGAAGCGCAAGACGGACAACAAAATTTTTTACTACTTTCCACGTCCTGAATATATCGAGAATGCGCTCACCTTACCAAGCAAGTTCGTGCAGTTTTTACGCAATTCGTGCAAATTCCTACATCGGAGGATTGGCGTTGCGTTTGGGCGGCATCCATTCTCGCTTAGAATGGAGAATTTCGAGGAAACGGATGAGCTTGCGTCTCGTCTCATGGGGCTCAATCACTGCGTCAAGATACCCGCGACTCGCTGCAATATCAGGATTGAGAAATTTATTTTCATAAATCGCTTTCAACTCTTCCGTCTTCGCCAGAGGGTCATCGGCCGCTTTTATCTCTCGACGGTTGAGTACCTCAACCGCGCCAGCGGCACCCATTACCGCGATTTCGGCGTTCGGCCACGCAAGATTGACGTCACCCCCCACATGCTTTGAACTCATCACGATGTACGCGCCACCGTAGGCTTTCCGTAAAATCACCGACAATTTGGGGACTTGGGCTTCGCAATAGGCATACAAAAGCTTGGCACCGTGATCGATCACTGCGCCGTGTTCCTGATGGCGTCCAGGCATAAAACCTGGAACATCAACGACGCTCACAAGGGGAATGTTGAATGCATTACATGTCCGAATAAAGCGCGCACCTTTTCGACTTGAATCAATATCGAGCACGCCAGCCAAATGCCCAGGATTGTTCGCGACAACCCCAACCACATGCCCACCTAAGCGCGCAAAACCGACCAAAAGGTTCCTGGCCCAAATTTTATGAATCTCAAAGAAAGAGTCTTTATCAAAAAGCAACTCGACTACTTTGAGCATGTCGTAGGGCTTCTTCGGATCGTCAGGGACGAGTTCGTGAAAATCGATATCCATCCTTTCATGAGAGTCCTGGCTCTCCGAAAAAGGTGGCGTCTCCCTGTTATTGGAAGGTAGGTATCCCAGCAAACGACGCGTTTGTTCGATGGCAACTTTATCAGATTCAAAGAGCAGGTTCGCAACTCCGGTCGCCGAATGGGTTTTCCCGCCTCCCAATTCTTCAACCGTGATATCTTCAAAGGTCACTGTTTTAATCACCTTTGGGCCGGTCAAAAACATATAACTTGATCCATCCACCATACCCACAAAATCCATCAAGGCCGGAGAATATACCGCGCCACCTGCACAGGGGCCCATGATCAAACTAATTTGTGGAACCACACCAGAGGCCTGTACATTACGGCGAAAAATTTCACCATAACCGCCCAATGAATCGACGCCTTCTTGAATACGGGCGCCGCCGGAATCATTGATGGCGACAAATGGAGCGCCGGACTGCATTGCCAAATCTTGTAGTTTTGTAATCTTACGTGCATGTGCCTCGCCTAAACTTCCGCCAAGTATGGTACGATCTTGGGCGTATGCAAAAACGGGGCGACCATCGACTAAACCGCACGCGCTAACCACGCCATCACCGGCAAAACGCTTCTTTTCTAATCCAAAATCGTAACTGCGATGGAGAACCTCTGCCCCGATTTCTTCCATGCTATTATCATCAAAAAGCCACTCCAAACGTGTACGAGCAACGCTCACTTTACGCGGGCTGGCGATTACTTTTTCTCTAAGTTCTGAAATTTTTTCTGTTTCACTCATTTTGATTCTCCCGAAATACTTACCAAAGGGTCGCCGACGAAAATCGTTTTTCCGCTCTCGATATGAATCTCCGAGACCACACCTGACATCGGAGCACCAAAGGCGTTCTCCATCTTCATCGCCTCGATAATTACGACCGGTGCGCCACGTTCGACGTAGTCTCCAATTTTGACGGGCACTTCTATAATAATGCCGGTAATTGGACTGCTCAGTGTTTCATGGGCTGAATCCGCCTCGTCCACTTTTCGAGAATCCGACAATACAAGATCGGCTGCATGAACGATATCGAAAGACACCGAACGCTTATCATCAATGAGAAAAAGAACGCCGTTTTTTGCTTCAACCTTCAAACGGTGGAGTTCTCCATTAATGATGAGATCAAAAATGCC